>JAFAHT010000160.1 GCA_019237095.1 Planctomycetaceae bacterium | reverse complement strand
GATGCCGACGCCCCAAGAGCTTGCCCGCACCGCCGAGCAGTACGACGAAGAACAACGACCGAAGACGAGGCTAGGATTACCCATCTTCACACTCGCAACTGACCGTGCTCCAGAGTTTTGCGTCGTCATAGTGGTCATGCGTTCCCTACGATTCTAGCCGCGTTCTTGGTCGTTGAAAAAAACAACGTCTGGGACGATGCCACTAGCAATCAGCCGATCGAATGCAGTATAATAATCCATGTGTAAATCGTCGGCTGGATGCATTTCCACCTTGCCCGAACTGAGAGGGTCACGTGTCAATATCGACTGCCAAGCGGTCGAACTCCCGAGCCAGCCTCTGGCACCGCCTTAGGAGCCCGCTGATGGCGGAAGTACCAAAAGATGTCGCGATCTGCGAGTTCGATTGTTCCAAAAACCAGTGCACCTATGGCGAGTGGGCGGCATGCCAGCGTAGGATCCAGCTTGAGGCGCTTTGCCACCCGAAACTGGTTGAGTCGGCTCAAGATGTCACCGCGGACATGCCTTCCCGGTCGAGATCAGATCTGGTTCAAAGCTAGGTAACAAGAGCCGGATGAAGTGATCTTTTCTAAAGTGCTATGCGGTTGACACGGTGCGGCCCTTCAAGACCAGGTATCCGACCGGGATGAGCAGTCGAGTGAGCAGCATGTTGGTGATCAGGCCCCCGATGACGGCAATCGCCAGCGGCTGCTGCATCTGCGCGCCGGGCCCGAATCCCATCGCCAGCGGCACCAGGCCCAGGATCGTGCAGAGGCTCGTCATCAGGATCGGCCGGAACCGCGTCCGCCCGGCCTTGAGCAAGGCCTCATGGAGCGGCATTCCCTGGTCGCGCAACTGGCCGATGTACTCGATCAAGATGATCCCGTTCTTCACGTCCAGGCCAATCAGCAGGATGGCCCCCATGAACGACGAGACGTTCAGTGGAGTGCCCGTCACCCAGAGGGCGAAGAGCGCGCTGGCCAGCGACACCGGCTGGGCCAGAAAGATGAGGCTCGGCAGCGATAAGCTGTGGAACTGGAATCCCAGGAGGAGGAAGACGAGCGCCGCCGAGACAATAAGGACCGTCAGCAGGCTTGCAAACGACTCCTGCTGCGCCCGGTAATTCCCTGCGAGCTCCCAGCGGTAGCCTCGCGGGAACTTGAGCGCCGAGAGCTCGGACTGGAGCTCTCGGTTCACGGAGCCCACATCGCGCTTGTCGAGCCGCGCGGTCACCGTGAGGACGGGTTGCTGGTTCTCCCTCCACAATTCGTTCGGGCTGCGCACGACCCGGATCGACGCGAGCTGGTCGAGCGGGACAAAGCCGATCCCCGCAGCCGCGGGCGTGCCCGGCGCTGGCGAGGTCGGAGCGGCCGTGGCCATTGCGAGACTTATGGGCAACCGGCCCAGGTTTTCCCGGTCGTACCGTATCCGGTCGGGATAGCGGACGCGGATCTTGGTCATCCGATCCTGCTCGGGGACAGTGCCGGCTACCTGGCCGTAGAGGGCGGCGTTGAGCTGGCTCTCCACGTCCAGCTCGGTGAGGCCAACGCGTGCGGTCTGAACGCTGTCGGGACGGACCACAATGTCGGGATTGCCGAGGTGAACGTGAGTGTTGACATCGACGACGCCTGCGACCTGCTCGACGATTTCGCCCACCTTGGCCGCAAGTTTGCGGAGGGTCGCCGGCTCCGGGCCGAAGACCTTGACCTCGATCGGCTCCTGAACGCCCGCAAGGTCGTCGATCTGATCCATCACGAGGGGTTTGAACTCAGTCTCGAGCTCGGGGACAGATGCCTTCAACTCCTCTCGGAGCGCATCGAAGATCTCGTCCATGGGGCGGCGCTGCCCCGGGGGTTTCAGACTCACGAGGATGTCGCCGGTGAAGCTCTCGGTAGCGAAGAAGCCCAGCTCGGCGCCGGTCCGGCGAATGTAGCCCTGGACGTCGGGCGTATCGAGCAGCACCTTCTCGACGCGGCGGAGGATCTTGTCGGTCTGGCTCAGCGACGTCCCAACCGGCATATTGTAGTCGAGGACGAACGCCCCTTCGTCCATCTCGGGCATGAACCCGGTCTGCAGGTGCGTGGCGAGCCACCAGCCGGGGATCACCGCCAGCAGCGCGAGGAGTACGGCGAGCCTCGGGAATCGGAGTCCGACCTTGAGCATCCCCTCGTAGCTATTGGCCAGAACGTTGTAGATCGGCCCTGTCGAGGGCATCGGACGCCGCCCCAGGAAGCGAGCGGCCAGCACCGGGATGATTGTCAGGCTGACCACCATCGAGACCAGAAGCGCCACCGTGAGCGCGAGCGACAGCGACTGGAAGAACTGGCCCACGACCCCGCGCAGAAACGCCAGCGGCAGGAACACCAGGATCGTGGTCAAGGTCGACCCGATGACCGCCCCACTGATCTCCTTGCTGGCGCGGTCCACGGCCGCATCGCCCGTCTGGCCCTCGGCCAGGTGACGTGCGATGTTCTCGATCACCACCACGGTGTCGTCGATGATCAGCCCGATGGCCACCGCCAGTCCCCCCAGCGACATCAGGTTGAGGGTGTCGCCGGTAAGATGGAGGAAGACAAAGCTGATGATCAGGCTCAAGGGGATGGAAAGGGCGGCAATGAGCGTCGCCCTCAGGCTCTTGAGGAACATCAGCAGGATGAGCACGCTGAACGCGCCGCCGATGACGATGGCGTCCCGAACATTGGCAATGGCCGTCCTCACGAGCAGACCCTGATCGTAGACCGGACGGATGGAAACTCCCGGCGGGGCGGACTTCGCTGCGTCCGCGAGCACAAGGTCGAGCTCACGCGAGACCTGCAGAGCGTTGCCGCCAAGGCGGCGAAAGACCGTGAGCGCTACGGCGTTCTGGCCGTTGGCGCGAATCACCATCGTCCTGTCTGCGTGCGAGATGACGACGCGGCCCAGGTCGCGCAGGCGGATCGACTGGCCGTTCTTGCTGCCGATCACCCGGTTCTCGAGTTCCAGCGGATCGGTGGCCTGCGTGTCGGCCAGCACTTGGTACTGGAGCACCTCGCGATCGAGCCGGCCGACCGCCTTGAGCCTGTGCTCTTTCCCCAGGCGGTCGGCGACGTCGGCGATGGAGA
This sequence comes from Planctomycetaceae bacterium, assembly GCA_019237095.1. Lineage (GTDB taxonomy): Bacteria > Planctomycetota > Planctomycetia > Isosphaerales > Isosphaeraceae > Aquisphaera. The sequence continues at coordinate 2,484 of JAFAHT010000160.1, read as the reverse complement.
GCCCGGCCGCCACAAGGGCCTGGGGATCCACTTCCACCAGGATCTCACGAATATCCCCGCCCTGGACCGTGACGTAGGAGACATCCGCGAGCCGGCTGATCCGCGGCCTCAGGTCGTAAAAGGCATAGTCATGCAGCGAGGCGGGGTCTCGGCCGCCGGTGACGACGAACGAGATGATCGGGAAGACCGAAGGCGTCTGGCGTTCGGTGAGCGTGGTCGTGCCGGGCGGCAACTGGGACCCGACTTCGGCCATGCGGGCGCGAATGTCGTTGAGCGCCTGGATCATGTCGGTGCCGGGCGCAAAATCGATCGATAGCTCGGCCGCGCCGCGGACCGTTTTCGAGCGGACCCGGATCACCCCCAGGACGATGCTCACCGCCTCCTCGATCGGCCGTGTCACGGCCACCTCGACGTCCTTGACGGCGAGACCCGGCGACTGGACGATGACCACGATCCGAGGGAATGCCACTTCCGGGTAGATGCCGCTGGGCATCCGGAACATCGAATACAGTCCGAAGGCCGAGAGCAGCACGGTCGTCAGGACGATGAGACCGAAATAAGGCTTGGCGAAAGCGACAAGGTTCATCCCGCGCCCTGCCTGGCGGTCTGCGATTTCCGGCTCTGCTGTGATGCTCATTCCTCATGCTCCGAGCCGGCCTTGGTCTCGTCGAGTCTCACCGTTGCCCCTTCGACCTTGCCCTCTTTCGCTTCGGCCTTGCCCGTTGCCTCTTCAGTCTTCACCGCTGTCCCTTCGGGTAGGTTATAGCCCCCCTCGACGATCACCGGTTCTCCTTCCTTGAGGTCCGTTTTCGAGATGGCCACCCAGCCCCCCTGAGAGGTCCCCAGCTCGGGGTGGAGCGCCGCCGTCTTGCCGTCCCGGACGACGGACAGGACCGGACCTTCGCCCTGGTCGAGGATCGCGGCTGAGGGCACTTCGAGCACTCCGGAATGCTCGTCCACGGTGATCGTCACGCCCATGGTCTGCCCCAGGGTGAGCCGCCCGGCCGGGTTCTCAACCAGGATGAGTACCGGCAGGTTGCCGGTCTGGACATCGGCAAGGCGGCCAACGAAGTTGACCTTCCCTTCCAATCCGGCGTCTCCGCTCGCCGCCTCGCCGGACGACTCCGGACGCGACTCGACGATCCTGACCAGAGCCTTCTGCCCGACGTGGACCGCCTGAGCCGAGCGCGCGGGAAGGTAGACGGACACGAAGATCTGCCGGGTATCGACCACCTCACCGATCGGGGTGCCGATCGCGATCGTCTGCCCAGGATGGCAGGTGAGGTTATCGAGGACACCGTCGATCGGTGCGCGAATCGTGTGGAAGTCGAGGTGGGCCTTGGAGAAGGCGACCGCTCCGTCGGCCACGGTGATCCTTGCCTCGGCCTCGGCCACGGCCTCCGGCCGGGGTCCGATCAGCATGGCATGAAGCTGGGCTTCCGCCGTTTGTTGCAGGAGCCGGGCCGAGGTCACCGCCAGCTCGGCCTCGAAGACCTGCTGCTCGGAAACCTCACGCCGCGCCAGCAAGGGCCGCAACCGCTCCGCGGCGGCCTTGGCGCGCTCGAGCGCCACCTTCGCCTGCTCGACCGCGAGCTCGTTCGACCTCCGCTCCTCGCGCCGAGGCAGTGACTTGAGAAGCGCCAGCGAGGCCTTGAGGCCGTCGCGCGTGGCCATCTTTTCGGCGAGGTCGGCGAGGGCAACCGACTGGTCGAGCTCGACGATCGGCTGGCCCTTCTTGACCGTCTCGCCTTGCTTGATCACGAGCTCGTGGACATGTCCCTCGACAGCAGGCGTCAGCATCGCAAGCTTGGCGGGAATCGCTTCGCTGCGTCCCAGGCCTTCGACAGTTTGGACGATCGTGCCGCGCCTGGCCGTCTCGACCCGGACCGTCACGTGGGCTTCTTCCGCTCCGGAATGCCCGTCCTTCGCTTCCGCCGTCTGGCTCTCCTTGCGGCATCCGGCAAGCCCGACGCAAAGCAGTCCCACGAGCATCCACCATCGAACGGTCATGCCCTTGCTTCCTTGCTCCCAGTCCTCGATCGAAAAGAGTCGATGCGCATTGCCACCTCGTAAACATATCCGGCGGAAGCGACGGACCGTATGGGCAGGCAACCTAAAAATACTCCTTAGCAAAGCGCCGGAGGTATCGATGGGCAGGCAAAATGGTTAATTCGTATTGCCCATCGAGCTGGGGAGCAGCCGCAGGCCCTCAAGTCCCGCATTAGGAAAGAGATCGAAGACCGAAGCAGCCGATCAGTTAAAAGGGTCTGGACTGACGATGCTTTGCTGCCGGCCTAGCAGGCGAGCGACCAGGACGGTCGGGTGCCCCCGGCATTAGGAAACCAAACAGGATGCGAACCTCATGCGACCTGGTCTCGCTCTCTCAATCGTCGCTCAGTTCTTGAGCATGATTGCAGGGGCGCTGGCGGTTGCCGGTGAACCGATAGCTGCTCCCTCGGTCGCATCGGTCCGAACTCAGGTCGT
>JAFAHT010000259.1 GCA_019237095.1 Planctomycetaceae bacterium | reverse complement strand
CCGACCCGGCTGACCGAGCTTCACCCGGTGACCCGGTCCGACGTGGCCCGGGAGTTCGGCGGCGAACACCGCGTGATCCCGCGAGCCCTGACCATGGGCGTGGCGCCGATCCTCGCCGCTCGGTCGATCCTGATGCTTGCCACCGGGACACACAAGGCCGACGTGGTTGCCCGCGCCCTGAACGGGCCAATGACGGCCGACTTGCCGGCGTCGCTGCTCCAGTCTGGGGCGCCCAGGGTCACGTGGATGCTTGACGAGCCCGCCGCGGCCGGTCTTTTCTGATACGATGACCCGGGGCGATGCGCCCCGGTCGGACGGCTCACCCCGTTGAACTCTTGCCGGCAAGAAAGGCCCCAGGCACCATGGTCCCGCTCAACGAATACGAGGCTCGCCAAGCTGATGAGATTGCCGCCTGGAAATCCGAACGTCCCAGCCTGGTGATGGCGGCTTTTCGAGGGTTGAGCCGGCCGCTTTCCCGGCTGGCCGCCAGGGTCGTTCCCCACGAAACCATCCGGGGGCTCGTCGCCAAGGCCGAAGCGATGTCGGAGAAGTTCGGCGGACCGGAAGAGATTGCCCGCATGGCGGGCGTCCACGACATTCGAGAACTGCACGACCGGACACTCGAGGAATGCGACCGCCTGGCCGTAACCATCAGCACGCCCGCCCAGCGGCAGGCGATGATCGAGGGGGCCATCGCCGGACTCGGCGGAGTTGTCACCGAGACGCTGAACGTTCCTGTGCTCTTGACCGCGGCGCTGCGGTCCATCTACAGGATCGGGTACTGCTACGGTTATCCACTGGATACCGAGATCGACCGGCTGTACGTGCTGGCGATCCTCGAGCTCTCGACGGCCGATGAACCAGCCCGGCGGGAGGCTCTCTTCCAACAGCTCAAGAACTTGGGCACGCACGTGGCCAATGGCCAGGCGCCCGCCAAGCCGGTGAGCCTCGACGGCGTCGAGGCGGCTTTGTTTGAGGACCTGGCGTTCGGCGCAGTGCCGATCGTGGGCGACGTCACCTCGATCCTGATGGATTACGATTTCATCCGCCGCGTCGATACCACGGCCCGCCGCGTCTTCCAGGAGCGCTGGCTCAAGGACCACGGCAAGCTCGACGAGATTCACCCCGCGCCCGTGAGCCAGAGACGAAGCTCGCTCGAAGGCGGGATCGATCTGGTCGCGCAGCTTGTCTACCTCGGCAGCTTCGGCGTCGCCTTCGGTGTCGCCTTTCCCCTGACTCTGGTTGCACGGGGAGCGGCCGGGTTTGATAATTCGCTGGTCCGGGGCGTCAAGCAGGGCGCGGACGATGCCGCCCGCGACGCCGATCGTTTCTTGTTCCGGATCCGCTCGGCAATGGCCTCCGCCGAGTCCGCAGCCGCGGAATCGCCTCCGGAGCTCTCCGTTTCAGCCGCGAGTCTCCGCGAGAGCAAGGCCCTGCAGATCTCTAATCTTGATCTTCGACCAGAGAGGTGAATTGTATGTCGATGTTTCGTATGATTAGGTCCACGCTGGGTTGCGCCGGCCACTGGATTGGCGAAACCTACTGCGCCGTCGGCCAGAAGATCGCAGAGCGAGTCGAGAAAATCTCCGACACCATCGCCGAACAGCGCCATCTGGCCGAGCACCACGACGGGCACGTGAGGACCACCCATGTTCCATCACAACAAGTGATCGATACCAGGGAGTTTCGGGTAATCAACGGTCACAGACATCTCAACTGAAGCGACGGAACCACGACAGACACGAAAAGGGAGAGCTTTTTCGGCGGGTCTCCCGGCCTCGCCGAAACCCCGCCCATCCGCACGTTGCAGTAGAAAATGGGTTCGATCGCTCTGCCCGTGCGCCGGCTGCTGTGCTCGCAGCCGGTAGGGTGTGTCGAGCTTGCGATGACGCACCGCTCAGCTTCCCGGTGCTACATCACGCGGTTCGAGATGCGCGACGACCTCGTGCGGATCTGGGAACCCGAGCGCAAGACGATTCTCTTTGTCACCCACGACATTGACGAGGCGGTCCAGCTCGCCGGCCGCGTTCTGGTCATGAGCCGCCGGCCGGCGCGATCCAGGAGGACGTTGACATCGATCTTCCCCGCCCCCGCGACTTGAACTCCGCGGCATACCTTCAGCGTCGTGAGCAAATCTTCGCCGCGATGGGGATGTCTCCCCACGGAGGAATCGTTCGCGAATAGCGCGCGGCCGGGGGGCGCTTTGTCGTGTCTTTCGGTGATCGATCACGGTCTCCCAGTCCCCGACCGATGGCGCGTCACCTGGATAGGCCGCGACTGGTAGAGAAAAGTAGAGAAATTTGGAGTTCAGGCAGCCATCAATTCGCGTGGCTACGGCCGCCATGGCTGCCAACGAGTTGTCCTAAGTCATTGTCCTGCAACCGAGTTCAGCAACGGCACTCGACCACAAGAGGACGCCCTTGTGTGCCAGGCTGATCTCGCCGGGGTTGGGTATGGTTCCGTCGCCGAGATACGAGGTTCATCCGAGCACCGGTCCACCTTGCTCAGACATGGGCAAGGCTCTCGGACGAAGGCTGGCATGGACTCTCGAAGTGGTCGCAAAGCCCGACATGGCGAGCCAATGACGGGGGACCCGTAAATGCGCTACGTCCCCCTTTTTGATCCAAGCCAGACCTCACCCCTCTTCGGTGTGGGGACCGTCGCGATGTAGGTCCTCCTCGCGAAACCCTCGAAGTCGGTCAGTTGGCGATCACCTCGGTAAAGCTCCTCCGCCAGGGCCGCTTGGGCCCCGAGGATAGCCGAGCGCTCGTCAGCGGGGAGCTTGCGGAGGTCAACTGCTGAGAGATGCTTCTTATCGGGCAACAGCTTCTTGAGGTTATTCATCCTAAGCCTCGATCGCGTTTGTCCAAAAGCCCCTGAGCCCTCTCTTGATCCTAGCCGATCGTCCCCCTCAGGAACAAGTCGGCCGAGTCCCCTCCGTGATCGCGATCGGAACATGGTCATCCATGTAGAGGGCCAGAGGCATGCAGACTGCTCCCGGCCCGGACAGCGTTTCTGAAGCTCGGCTCGCTTCAGGAGATTCTTGAGGCGATCCTGCCCAGCCGGGTAGTTCCGGGGACACCATACTTAACTCCGACGCACCCCATAGAGGGCTCAGACGGCCTCCCTGACAGCCGGTTGGGCGGCATGCTCATCGGGGGCAGTCTTGGCTTCCTGGATTACCTCGGCCAGGTTCGATGTCGTGACGACCAGCGTGGTCGGGCCTGCCTTTGATAAGATTCCGTCAATGAGAGAATCCACTGTCTCGCGCTCGGCTTCCGTTGGGAATTGCCAGATGGGCGCCCACATTGGCCACTTTGGACTCATGTACTGAGAAAGTGCTTGCACAGCCCTGTCGATCGAGTCCGCAGGCAGCGGCGCCAGCCCAAAGAGGCGAAGCCCCTCGTCCTCATTCACGAAGTCAAGTAACTTGAAGAAGTAGACTCGCTTGCATTTCCCACAACGAATCAGTCCCTCCTCGGGGCCATCGTACCAACCCAGGATGAGAACTTGGTCGAAGGGAGACCTTTCGGGCAGAGGATGGTTGGTGTTTTCCCAACAAGGACTTTCGTCGCTCATGTTTGATCACTCACGCTCCCGCGCCGGGGCGGCCGGCGACTTCGCGGACGTGGCCGCGTTCCTTGTGGGTCTGGATGGCGTTGACGGCGTTGATGTAGGCCAGGGCCGAGGCTTCAATGATGTCGGTCGAGGCGGCGCGGCCGCGGAAGCTGCGGTCGTCGCTTTCGACCTCGAGCTCCAACGTCACCTCGCCCTGCGCGTCCTTGCCCTGGGTCACGTTGCGGACGACGAACTCGTGCAGGTTGGCGTGCACGCCGGTGACTCGCTCAACGGCCTTGAAGATGGCGTCGACCGGGCCGTCGCCGATCGCCGCGTCCTGGACGACCTCGCCGTCGGGGCGGCGGATCGCCACGGTGGCCGTGGGCAGGACGCTGGTACCGGCCGTCGTGTGCAGGCTCAAGAGCTGCCAGGGGGCGGGGATGTCTTCCATGTGCTTCTCAACCAGGATCGCCAGGTCCTGGTCGTAGACCTCCTTCTTCTTATCGGCCAGCGCCTTGAAATCGTTGAAGACCACCTCGATCTGCTCGTCGGTCAGAGTGTAGCCCAACTCGGTCACTCGGTCGCGCAGCGCGTGCCGGCCGGAGTGCTTGCCCAGGACAAGATCGGTTCTCGGTACTCCCACGTCCTCGGGCCGCATGATCTCGTAAGTCGATCGCTCCTTGAGCATGCCGTCCTGGTGAATGCCCGCCTCGTGGGCGAATGCGTTGCGGCCGACGATCGCCTTGTTCCGCTGCACGAGCAGGCCGGTGATCGTCGAGACCATCCGGCTGGCGGGATAGAGACGCTCGGTCTTGATTCCCGTGGTCAGCCCGAAGTAGTCGTGACGGGTCTTCAGCGCCATGACGATCTCCTCGAGCGCGGCGTTGCCGGCGCGCTCGCCAATGCCGTTGATCGTGCACTCCACCTGCCGCGCCCCAGCCTCGACCCCGGCCAGGCTGTTGGCCACCGCCATGCCCAGGTCGTCGTGGCAGTGCGTGCTGATGATCGCCTGGCCGATGTTACCGACGCGTTCCCTCAGCGTGCGAATCACGGCCGCATACTGGGTGGGCGTGGCATAGCCGACCGTGTCAGGGATGTTGACGGTGGTCGCACCCGCCTCGATGGCCGCCGCGACGACTTCGCAGAGGAAATCAAGCTCGGTGCGGGCGGCGTCCTCGGGGGAAAACTCGATGTCGTGGCAGTAGCTCCTGGCCCGGCGCACGCTGGCCACGGCCCGTTCGATGATCTGCGCGGGGGTCATGCGCAGCTTGTGCTCACGGTGGATGGCCGAGGTTGCCAGGAAAACGTGGATCCGCGACTTCTGGGCGTATTTCACGGCCTCCCAGGCGCGGTCGATGTCCTTGTCGTTGCACCGCGCCAGGCCGCAGACGGTCGAGCCGGTGATCTCGCCGGCAATGGCCCGGACCGACTCGAAATCGCCGACCGAGGCGATCGGGAAACCCGCCTCGATGATATCGACCCCCAGAGCCGCCAGCACCCGCGCCACTTCGAGCTTCTCACTCAGATTCATGCTCGCCCCCGGCGATTGCTCGCCGTCGCGCAGGGTCGTGTCGAAGATCCGGACCCGGTCGGGGTCGAAGGCCGGAACAGCGGGCTCAGGCGCGGTGCTCATGGCTGGGCTCTTTCTGAGTATAGGGTGGGTGTTAGCTACCATATCCATCTTCATAAAATGGTCTTTTGGTGGGTTGCACCCACCCCAATAAAAAACCCCGAGATCCACCGGTCGAGGCGGGTCTCGGGGCTTCGTTGTCTTGCTGGGAGGCACGGACCTGACGAACCCTAAGACACCATCCTCGCCCGGCCGGTAAGGCCGAGGGAAAGAATGAGTCGCAGGGTTGCCAGCACGGAACGCATCGGAAGTCTCCGAGTCCTTGAGCCTCGTCCAACTGAAATCATACGCTTTGGGGCAGTTCCGGGTCAACGGACAAACTTGGGTCCCCGCCAGCGCTTGCGGATTCCAGTTCGGAGGCAGGACGAAGTTGCGCCAGGTGATCGTGGCCACGTAGTCGCCGCCGGGCTTGCAGTTGGCTTGCAATCGAACAGAAGACCCGAGCTGCTGGTCAGGCCGCTCGGCGAGGCAACGTCCACCGTCAGCGTGTAGCGGTGGTGCAGGTCGATCCCGTACTTAGATGCTGCCCTTGCGAGAAGCAGCTTTGACACCGAGGCTCAGCAGGGAATAACATGAAATTCACGATCCAAATCCGCTTCACATACCTGGATTCGAAACGCAGAGCCTTGGGTCGACTGGCTGCTCAGTCCCTGGCGGATCGGGATCTGCCCGATGAGTAGCGCCTCGCTCACCGAGACGGGCTCGGGCGCCGTCGCGGCCTGGGGAGACGAGCGGACAGGTTCTCTGGGCCCGGGTCGATCCGGTATCCCGGGTGGTGTCACAACCGATCGCGCCTCCGGGTAGCACAGGAGCCCGCAAGCATCCCGCGGTGGCGGGCAGTGCCGACGGCTCGATCCTCCGGGTCTGGACCGAAGGCACAGGCTGGCAGAAGGGAGGAGCCCTGGCCTGGCAGGTGTTCGACCCGTCGGGCAAGCCGGTCAACGAAACGAGCCTGGGCCGATCGAAGGCGGGATACCGGTCTGGGGACTGGCCAGCGGCGTGGCCCGGCCCGATGGCGGGTTTCTCATCGTTCACTGAGCGACTCCACGGGGAACCCCATGGCGCTAGCCGACTATTACAACCGCGTTAATCTCGACCTGCTGCAGCAGATTCCGCCGGCCGCGCAGATCATTCTCGAGGTGGGTTGCGGCGCGGGGGCGATGGCTGAGGCGTACCGGCGCATCAACCCAGCAGTCCATTACCTGGGAATCGAGCTGAATCCCGAGGCGGCCCAGGCAGCACGTGGAGCCGGGCGGCTGGACCGGGTGATCACCGGCGATGCCGCGGCCGTCGAGCCTGTCGCGCTCGGGCTGCCCGCGCTCGCGGCCGGGCCAGGGGTCGACTGCCTGATCTTCGGCGACGTGCTCGAGCACATGGTCGACCCCTGGAGCGTCCTGGCCCGGCTGGCCGGATGGGTTCGCGAGGGAGGGCTGGTGCTGGCGTGCATTCCCAACGTCCAGCACTACTCGGTGATCGTCAACCTGCTCCGCGGACGCTGGAGCTATCACGACGAGGGACTGCTCGACCGGACGCATCTCCGGTTCTTCACGCTGGAGGGAATTCACGAGCTCTTCACCCGGGCGAGGCTCGAGGTCTACGACGTCCAGCCGCGGATGTGGGGCGATGCGAACGCTGAGCGGTTCCGGCAGATCATGACCCCGGTCCTCGGACCCCTGGGGATCGATCCGGCCCGGTTTGCGGCCCAGACCCAGGCGGTGCAATACATGGTGCGGGCCGTTCGCGGGCCAGCGCCGGGCGCGACCGCGACCTCCTGCCGGAGATTGCTTCTCTGGTCGCTCCTGGGATCGGTGATCGGCAGCGAGGTGCGAATCCAGGAGCCCCACCGGTTCCTGGCGACCATGCCGGGTGTACGCGTCGTAACCGGGACGGGGCTCCAGTTCGTGGACCTGGGCCGGACCTTGCCCGGCGAGGATCGGGTCTTCGTCGAGCAACGCGTCGTGATCCCGATCGGCGATCATCTTCAGTTGCAGCGCGTGCTCCTGGAACAGGGCTACCTGATCGTCGCCGAGTTCGACGACGATCCGCTCCATTTTTCCGAGCTGGTGAGTTCCGACTTCTTCGCCTTGCGAAGCTGTCATGGCGTTCAAACGACCACCGAGCCGCTGGCCCAAGTCCTCCGCGAGTATAATCCGAACGTCCAGGTCTTTCCGAACCAGCTCGCCATCCTGCCGCCCCCGAGAGACTTTTTCGACTCCGACGTCGAGGTCGACACCGGGCGCGGGGTTTCTGTCTCCCCCGCAACGCTCTTCTTCGGCGCGCTGAATCGCGAGGCCGACTGGGCGCCGTTCTTGCTGGCTTTGAACCGTGTGCTGGCGGAGCTGAAGGGCCTGGTTCGAGTTCTGGTGGTCCACGACCAGGCGCTCTTTCAGGCCCTCGAGACCACGGACAAGGCGTTCGAGCCACTCTGCTCGTATGACCGCTACCACAGCCTCTTGCACATGGCCGATCTCGCCTGGCTTCCCCTCGAGCCCACGCGGTTCAACCGGCACAAGTCGGACCTCAAGTTCCTCGAGTGCGCCGGGCACGGCGTCGCGGTTCTGGCCAGCCCCACCGTCTACTCCGGCGTGATCCGCCACGGTGAGACGGGCCTGATTTACGGGTCGCAGGAGGGATTCCGCGATCAGCTCGTCCGGCTGATCGTGGATACTACGTTCCGTCGCCGGCTGGCGACCAGCGCCTATCGTGAAGTGGCGGAGAACCGGTTGCTGGCCCGGCACTACCGGCAGCGTGAGGCGTGGTACCGCGCGATGCTCGGCCGGTTGCCCGAGCTGAACCGGGAGCTGATGGAGCGTGCGCCCGAGCTGAAGCCGCGGTGAGAAGGCGTTCTCGGGAGGGCGAGGCGGGGTGATGAAAGCTTGGTCGCATCGAGCCTTTGTTCATCCCGCTTTCGTGGGAGGGCATTCTGAAGCCCCGAACGGGGCGCCAGTTCGTAACGCCGCCCGGACCAGACCGTTGAGCACCAGGTCGGGAATGATCCGGGCGTGCTCGCCACAGACCGCCCGGGCCAGCCGCTCGGCGTCGCCGCCGGTCCAGACGATCCAGGGCTTTTCGTCGTGCTCGAAGCTCTGCCGGGCGAGCAGCTCGCGGACGGCGCCGACGGTGCCCCAGAAGACGCCGGCCTCGAGCGAGGGCAGGGTGCCGCGGCCCCAGGAAGGCGCTGACCGGTCGGGATGGACCAGGGGAAGTTGCGCGGTGAGGAGGTGAAGGGCGCGGGCGCTGAGGAAGAGCCCCGGGGCGATCACCCCGCCCTGCCAGACGCCTGCGGCAGTGACCCGCTCGATCGTGATCGCGGTGCCACACGAGACGACCAGGCCCGGCTGGCCGGGGGGCATGTGTGCCAGGGCTGCCAGGACGGCCAAGGCCCGGTCGGCGCCGCCGGTATCGGCGCCCTCGACGTCCATATCGATTGGGACATCGGCGGCCGTCTGATACCAGGTGGCCTGGCGGACGTGACGACCCTGAAGAAAGGCCGCCAGATGCTGCGCGACGGGGGGATTGACCGACGCGATCGCCCAGCGCGAGGGCTGCCGCTGGTTCTGGTGCCAGTCGTCCCAGAGCGCATCCCATGCCAGCGGATCATCCGGCGGCAGTGCGCTCGAGGGTGTAAGACGACCCTCCTCATCAAGCCTCGCCCACTTGAGCCGTGAGTTTCCCAGGTCGGCCACGATGCGCAACATGGATTATGCGTCCGTGGCCGGTACGGGAATCTCCACCTCGGTCTCCACGTCCGCAAGTGGGGACTCCGGCGGCTCAATGCGTCGCTGTTCCTTGAGCCGCTCGTGGATCGCCTGGAGCAGGGAAGGGATGCCTTTTCCAGAGACGGCCGAGATGGCCATCACCTCATGGCCCAGCTCGCGAGCGATCCGATCGCCGGCAAGCTCTGCGCCGGTCAGGTCGATCTTGGTCACGACGATGAGCTCTGGCCGTTCGGCCAGCGTGGGGCTGTACTGCTCGAGCTCGCGGCGAATCATTCGGTAGTTCTGCACGGGATCCGATCCGTCGATCGGGACCGCTTCGATCAGGTGGACCAGCAGACCGGTCCGCTCGACATGGCGGAGGAACTCGTGGCCCAGGCCAAGCCCCGCGTGAGCTCCCTCTATCAGGCCGGGGATATCGGCGACTACGAAGGCGTTTTCCGGATCGACGACGACCGTCCCCAGGTTCGGGTACTTGGTGGTGAACGGGTAGTCGGCGATCTCGGGATGGGCTCGCGAGATCCGCGCGAGCAGGGTGGACTTGCCGGCGTTGGGAAGCCCGATCAAGCCGACGTCGGCGATCACCTTGAGCTCCAGGACGATCCACCGCTCCTCGCCGGGAAAGCCGTGCTCGTGCTGCCGCGGAGCCCGGTTGGTGGCCGACTTGAAGTGGGTGTTGCCATGCCCTCCCCGGCCGCCGCGGGCGACGACAACGGATTCTCCGGCAGACTTCAGGTCGCGGAGTACATTTTCGCGGTCACGGTCACGGACAATCGTCCCCGGCGGAACCTCGATCACCAGGTCGTCGCCCTCGCGGCCGAAACAGTTCGAGCCCTGGCCGTGCTCGCCGCGGGCGGCCTTCCAGTGCCGCTGGTGCGACAGGTGGGCAAGGTTCGAGTGGTTGTCCGAGGCGCGGAGCACGACGCTGCCGCCATGCCCGCCGTCGCCCCCGTTCGGGCCACCGCGGGGCGCGTACTTCTCACGTCGAAAGCTGAGGCAGCCGTTGCCCCCATCGCCACCCCGCACGAAGAGCGTCACTCGGTCGACGAACATGGGATCTTCCAGGCAGTGAGGGCAGGGGTGGCCCGCCAATAGCGAGGCTTGGCTGTGGCACGAGCCACACCTGCGGGCAGCGTCCGCACCGGAGTCGCGTCAGGTGGACGTCTAGCGAATCGATTCCCAATCAATCTTTGCTACCCAGATGCGCTCCTCGCCCGAGTAGTGGACCTCCCCTTCCGCCTCCATCTCTTCATCGTGAAGGCTGACCTTCAAGCCCTCCTGAAGGCGCACTCCCAGGCGAGCAAGGTCCTGGATCGTGCCAATGCAATTTAACCGGAGGCACCCCCGGGGGTCGGCGTTATTGAAGTCGGCATAGATCAAGGGTTTTGTCATCGCTCACCTCCGCTGCTCTGGGTCTGGGATCGTGTGGGTCAGTGGTTCACCGGCCATTGACACCCCTTGGCGCCTTCTGCCGCAGAGCGAATCGAAGTCGGCGGCCGCGGGAAAAGCAGTCTGCTGACAACTCTCGTCCCGTCCCGTCGTCCAGCAGGCGACTTCACTTCAGGAGAGCCTCGACCATTCCTCGAGGGTGATTTCCCGACCGATCATCGCGTTCACTTCACGAAGCATCATCCGAAGCTGGGGAACGGTGTATTCCGAGTTTGAGGGAAGCGTCAGACGATGCTGACCTATCACCATGAACTGATGCTTGGATCCCGAGTACACACCCTCAAACCCCAGTTGACGCATGCGGCGTATGAAATCCTGACGCTTACACGGACTCCAATTCGGCATGCGCCATGTCCTTGTTCAGATCGATCCCTCCGACGACTGGGAGTCTGTGATTCAGTTTCAGTCCCAGGAGCAACCAGTCCTCGAGGACCGACCGAAGCTCACGCTCGCAGTCCCTGAGCGAGCTCGCGAAGGCGATCACACCGAGACAAATGGGGATGCACCCCGAGTAGGAGCCGTCTTCCAGCTTCTCATACTCGGCCTTGTCCAGGGCTCCGTCGATGTATTCGCTGAGAATTCCCTGAGTGCTCACAATGTTTCGATTCTCCAGCTTCCCGTGAATTCGGGGTCGTCCGGCTTACCGTGGTTGCGGCGAGGATAAAGCCGGTCCCTGTTTGGCCACTCTCTACCCTCAACTCTTGCCCGCGGCTACGGCTACAGGTAGCACGTTGATCCGGCGGCCTTCCTGATCGAAGGCGACTTGGCCGTCGATCAGCGAAAAGATGGTCCAGTCTCGGCCCAGGCCCACGTTCTTGCCGGGGCGCCACTTGGTTCCTTTTTGACGGCAGATGATGCTGCCGGGCTTGGCCGTCTGGCCGCCGAAGAGCTTGATTCCGAGCATCTGGGGATTCGAATCGCGGCCGTTGCGGCTCGACCCCTGACCTTTCTTGTGAGCCATCTCTGATTCGTCCTCGAACTCGTTTTGATTGCTGACCAATTCGCGTGTTAAGCTGTGCGAGCCTGTGCGAAGCGCAATTACCCACACCTCGGCCCGTGCCGATCGACTTCTGATCATAGCGAAGCGGCTCGTGTCCGGGCAAGTCCGGATCAACGGTTGAAGGCAGAACTCGTGTTCAGAAAGGGACTTTGGACGTGAATAAGGAAAAACGCCCGGCCGTGGTGCTGCTCAGTGGCGGGCTTGACTCGGCCACCGCGCTGGCCGAGGCCAAGATCGCGGGTTTCGCCCTTCATGCCTTGACCGTGTCCTACGGCCAGCGGCACGCGGTCGAGATCGAGGCCGCTCGCCGGGTGGCACGATCGATGGGCGCCGTTCGCCACGTCGAGCAGGTCATCGATTTGCGAGCCTTTGGCGGCAGCGCGCTGACCTCGGATCTCAAGGTCCCCAAGGACCGGCCCGCCGAGATGATGGCCGAAGGGATCCCGATCACCTACGTCCCCGCCCGCAACACGGTCTTCCTGTCGCTGGCACTGGCCTGGGCCGAGACGCTCGGAGCTTTCGATATCTTTATCGGGGTCAACTGCGTGGATTACTCGGGAT
>JAFAHT010000221.1 GCA_019237095.1 Planctomycetaceae bacterium | reverse complement strand
CTCGGCGGCATCATCCACTATATCCTGACCCATGACCGCTGGTTCAAGGAGTATGTCCTTGCTTACACCAATGCGTCGACCCTGATCCAAGAGGGCTTCCAGGACACCGAGGACCTCGACGGCCTGTTCAGCGGCTACGACCCGGACACCGACGCCTATGATGCCGTGAAGGGACGCTGGGGCTACGAGGGCTCGCCCAGCGACTACGACTTTCCGGACGTCCGGGAGACGGAGGGTCGGGCCGGCCCGGCGGCGTCGCGCGAAGGTCGGATGCAGTTCCGGAAAGGGGTTCACGGCTATGCCATGGACGGCGGGGCTACGCCGCGCGCGGAAATGACCACCAAACCCAATGGCCAGCCGGTACGCGACCCGACCTTGCAGCACCCCCGTTGTGTCTTCCAGATCCTGAAGCGCCACTTCTCTCGATATACTCCGGAGACGGTTTCCCAGGTGTGCGGGTGCTCGCCGGAAGAGATCACTCGGGTTGCCGAGCTGCTCTGTGCCAACTCCGGTCGCGACCGGACGAGCGTCCTGGTCTACGCCGTGGGCTGGACCCAGCACACCACTGGCGCCCAGATGATCCGCACGGGGAGCATCCTGCAACTCCTGCTCGGCAACATCGGTCGCCCCGGTGGTGGCATCCTGGCCATGCGCGGCCATTCCAGCATCCAGGGCTCGACGGACGTCGCGACCTTGTATGACCTCCTGCCTGGCTATCTGCCTCAGCCCGCGGTTGACAGAGTCCATGAGACGCTGGATTCCTACGTCGCATACGAGGGGCTGGCCACCGGCTACTGGGCCCACTTCCGCGAATTCACCGTCAGCCTGCTCAAGGCCTGGTACGGGGACGCCGCCAAACCCGAGAACGACTACCGCTTCGAGTGGCTGCCGCGCATTGACGACGACTATTCGCAACTGCCGACCTTCAACCGCATGTCCCGGGGCGAGCTGAAGGGCTACTTCCTCTTCGGCCAAAACCCGGGCGGCGGCGGCCTGAACGCGGGGCTGCACCGCGCCGGCCTGCGTAACCTCGAATGGCTGGTGGTGCTCGACTGGTTCGAGACCGAGAGCGCCGCCTTCTGGAAGAGCGACCCGGGCGGGCCGCCGCCTTCCGACGTCAAGACCGAGGTTTTCCTCATCCCTGCCGCGGCGAACCCGGAGACCGACGGAACGCTGACCAATACGCAACGGCTGCTTCAATGGCACTCCAAGGCGATCGACCCGCCCGGCGATTGCCGCTCCGATTCCTGGTTCGTCTACAACCTCGGAAAGCGGCTCCGCCAGCTCCACGCCGGCTCGACCGATCCCAAGGACCAGCCGCTGCTCAGCCTCACCTGGGACTACGACCACGACGAACCGGCGCGGCTTCCCGATGGCTCGCTCAGCCGCATCGAGGGCGATGTGGACGCCGAAAAAATTCTGATGGAGATGAACGGTTGCAAACTCGATGAGACCGACCCGCGGACCGGTCGGCCGCGCCTCCTGACCGGCTTCTCGGAACTGAAGGGCGACGGCACGACGGCATGCGGCATCTGGATTTACAGCGGTGTCATCCCCGAGCCCGGCCGCAACCGGGCGCGCCAGCGCCAGCGCACAGACAACCCGATTCAGCCGGACTGGGGGTTCGCCTGGCCGGACAACCGCCGCGTGCTCTTCAACCGCGCCTCGGCCGATCCCGATGGCCGGCCTTGGTCGGAGCGGAAAAAGCTCATCTGGTGGGACGCCGAGAAGCGCCTCTGGGTGGGACTCGACCGGCCGGACTTCGAGCCGGGCAAGCCGCCCGACTATCGCCCGTCGCCCGGTGCCACCGGCATGGCGGCCATCGCCGGCAATGAGCCGTTCATCACGAAACCCGACGGCGTCGGCTGGCTCTTCGCCCCCAGTGGCGTCAGGGACGGCCCGTTGCCGGTGCACTATGAGCCGCTCGAGTCGCCGGTCGGCAACTTGCTCTACCCCAGGCAGAGATGTACACCCGGGGTGCGCACGTTCCCCGGACCACTCAACCGGCTGGCACGCGCTCCCGAGACCGAATACCCGGTGGTGGCCACCACCTACCGTCTCACCGAGCACTATCTGAGCGGGCCGATGAGCCGGTTCAACTCCTGGCTCAACGAGTTGCAGCCGGAGATGTTCGTCGAACTGAGCCCCGAGCTGGCCGCCGAGCGCGGCATCATCCACGGCGGCTGGCTGACGGTGAGCTCGGCGCGTGGCCGCATCGAGGCGCGCGCGATGGTGACCGGGAGGATGCGTCCACTCGTCGTCGATGGGCGAGTGATCCACCAGATCGGCATCCCATTCCACTGGGGCTTTGCCGGCCAGACCGTCGGGGGCAACGCCAACGACCTGACCTCCCTGGTGGCCGAGCAGAACGTGAGCATGCACGAGGGAAAGGCATTTGGCTGCCAGGTCGAGCCCGGCCGCCACAGCGGACGCACTCCGCGCCCAACGGTGCCCCTGGTGACCTGGCCGACTCGCACGCCGATCCCCGACACCCCGGCCGCTGCCCAGCCGGAGGGGGAGTTTACCCATGGTCATTAGAGAGCTCGAACTGGCGGGGTTGCCGCAAGCCAGCGACCCGCCCATCGGCCCGCTGTCGGCGCTCCTCAGACGTCTCACCTGGCCGTTCCGGCGCGGTCGTGCTCCGCAGCCCCATCCCGCCACCGGCTTCTACACCGACACCACGGTTTGCATCGGCTGCAAAGCGTGCGAAGTCGCCTGCAAACAATGGAATCAGCTTGCCGCGGACGGCCTCAACTGGTCCGGCAACAGCTACGATAACACGGCGGAGCTCTCCGCCACCTCCTGGCGACATGTGAAATTCATCGAGCAGTTCGCCGCGAATGGACGGCCCACCTACCCTGATCACGCCGACTCCGGAGCACCGAGCCGGGAGGTTACACTCGACCAGTTGCTGAGTGGGGGCGGGGCCGATCGCTGGTTGATGATGAGTGACGTCTGCAAACACTGCGTCGCGGCCCCTTGCCAGCACGCGTGCCCCACGGGTGCCATCATTTATAACGAATTCGCGAACGTCTACATCCAGCGCGATATCTGCAACGGCTGCTCGTACTGTATCGCGGCCTGCCCGTTCGGGGTCATCACCCGCAGCGACTTCGATGGCCACTCACACAAGTGCACGCTCTGCTACGACCGCCAGCGGGACGGTCTCGTCCCGGCCTGCGCGAAGGCCTGTCCGACAGCATCAATCCAGTTCGGGCCGGTCGACGAGTTGCGCGATCGGGCTCGAAAGCGGATCGAGGAGCTTCACGCGCGAGGCGTCCCGGAAGCTTACCTCTATGGCGACGAACCCGGCGAGACCTACTCCGAACTCCATTCGTTCTATCTCCTCATCGATCGTCCAGCCATCTATGGACTCCCGGAAGCTCCCTTCAACCCGTGGCTCCACTTGATAGGGGATTACATGCGCACCATCGTGAGCGGGCTGGCCACGGTCGCCGCGATCCTCGCGGTGTTATTTCTCCAGGGAAGTTGATATGCGGGGCGACGTCCAGATGCGAACGATGGAGTCCAGTTATTCGACCAAGGAGGTGACCAAGGTCCCGGGCTGGCACGGGCTCGTCGCCTGGGATCTGCTCTTCAACAACTTGACAACCGGGCTCTTCCTGTTTGCCGCAGTCGGCGAGCTGGCGTTGCCGGGGTTACTAGCCCCCGTGGCCAAGGCGGCGTATCCCGTCGCGCTGGTCTTCTTGCTCACCGACCTGATGTTGCTGGTGCTCGACCTGGGCGACCCGCTCCGGTTCCACCACATGCTGCGAGTGTTCAAGCCCAGTTCGCCCATGTCGTTGGGTACATGGAGTCTCACCGCCTATTCGTTGCCGCTGACCTTGATCGTGGCGATCGAAGCGGCGCAAGCGCTCAACCTGCTGCCAGCCGGGTCGATCGTGCTAGAATGGGTACGTAAGTTGGCCGTGGTCGTCGGGTTCCTGCCCGCCTTCGGATCTCTCGCCTACAAGGGGGTGCTCTTCAGCACGAGCTCGCAACCGGGCTGGAAGGACGCCCGATGGCTGGGCGGTTTTGTGGCCAATTCCGCACTCATGCTGGGCTGCGCGGAGATGCTCGCCATGTCGGTTCTGAGCGGACATTCGAAGGCCGCCGCCTCTCTCCGAACCGTCCTCATGCTGCTGCTTCTACTCAACATCATTCCAGCGGGCCTGTTATTCGCAGAATTTCACAACACTCTTTCGCGACTGTACCGCGAGCGGCAAGTTTACCTTGCCTTGGTGCTCCCCTTCGTTGGAGGAACGCTGATACCGTTGATCCTCCTGCTCGTTGGGGATAGCGCTCCCGGAATCCTCGGCGCCGTGTCGCTCATCCTGCTAGGGAGTCTGGCTATTCGTTCTCTGATCATCAAGATCCCGCACGCTTCTCGTGAAAAGTAGATCAGGCTGGAAAGCCTGATCCGGGATCTGGAATCTCGAGTCGGGAATCCGCATTCCCATTGCGTCCGCGAGGATAGGGCACATGATCAGGACCTGCCACAGGACCGGCGTCGCGAGCGTCCCGGTCGGGCGCGTGACGGGGTCGCTGTCCCTACCAGCGTCCGACGAGCTCTCGGTCGAGGAGCCGCTGGAGATCCGCGTCGCGGGGTCTTCGGACGGCAGTCCTCCGATGCCGATCGCGGTGACGATGCGGACCCCGGGCGACGACGTGGAGCTGGCGGCCGGCTTCCTGTTCACGGAAGGGATCATCAGCGGGCCGGATGATCTGGAGGCTGTCGAACGAACGGGGCCGAATGCAGTGAAGGCAAGGTTACAGCCCGGGGTCGCCTTGGAGCCGGCGAAGCTGGACCGTCATTCGTTCGTCTCCTCCAGTTGCGGCGCGTGCGGCAAGCGGTCGATTGCCGCCGTGCGCGTGCTGCGCCGGCATCGGATCGCTCCGGAGGAACCTCGCGTCTCCCCCGAGGTCGTTCATGGCCTGCCGGACTCGCTCAGGGCCGGTCAGTCGGGCTTCGCCCGGACGGGTGGCATCCACGCCTCAGGTCTCTTCGATGCATCCGGCCGACTGCTCTGCCTCCGGGAGGACGTCGGCCGCCACAACGCCCTGGACAAGCTGATCGGGGCGGAACTCCTCGCCGGCCGGATTCCCCTGGCCGACCGCTTGGTGCTGGTCAGCGGCCGGGTCAGCTTCGAGCTGGTGCAGAAGGCGGCGATCGCCGGCGTCCCGGTCCTGGGCGCCGTCGGGGCCCCGTCCAGCCTGGCGGTCGAACTGGCCCGCGAGTGCGGGATGACGCTGCTCGGCTTCGTCCGAGACGGGCGTTTCAACGTGTACTCCGACTCCGGCCGGATCGATTCGT
Organism: Planctomycetaceae bacterium; assembly: GCA_019237095.1. Lineage (GTDB taxonomy): Bacteria > Planctomycetota > Planctomycetia > Isosphaerales > Isosphaeraceae > Aquisphaera. The sequence goes on along the minus strand of JAFAHT010000221.1, from coordinate 3,653 downwards.
CGGATTCCTGACCCTTTCCGCGTGATGCAACGCGACTTATTGGAGGCAAACATGAAACTGCGACTCAAGGGGAACTCGATTCGAGTCCGGCTGGACCGCCGGGACACTGAGGAACTGGTTGACCAGGGCCGGATCAACGACGCCGTCCGGTTTGGCCCGGGCCTGGCGTTCTCCTACGCCGTGGAGGTTGGGTCGGCCCCCCGCTACCGCCCGAAGGCCTCCTACGCCAGCGGGCGCATCACGATCCGGATTGACCCCGAGGACGTCGAGGAATGGCTCGCCAGCGAGCGCGTGGGCTTCGACCACCAGCAGGTCGTCGACGGGGGCGTGGTGCGCGTGCTCCTGGAGAAGGATTTTGCATGCATCGATCGGCCGGCCGGCGAGGAGGCGGACGACGCCTACGCCTTCCCCAACCCGTCGGCAGTCTGCTAGCGAAGGCCGGCTTGCAATCCCGATCCCAATAGGAGGAACAGCGATGAGCGACGGCTTGATCTGGCACCGCATCCAGTTCGCCTTTTCGATCACCTTCCACTACCTGTTCCCGCAGTTGACGATGGGGCTGGCCCTGCTCATCGTGCTGTTCAAGTCGCTCGCCCTGCGGCTCCGCGACGAGTCCTACAATGAGGTCGCCCGGTTCTGGGGGCGGATCTTCGCCCTGAACTTCGCGATGGGCGTCGTGACCGGCATCCCGCTGGAGTTCCAGTTCGGGACCAACTGGTCGAGGTTCTCCCGCTTCTCCGGCGAGGTCATCGGCCAGACCCTGGCGATGGAGGGGGTCTTCGCGTTCTTCCTCGAGTCGACGTTCCTGGGGCTGTTCCTGTTCGGCGAGAGGCGACTCGGCCCGAGGGGGCACCTCGCCGCGGCCGTCGCCCTGGCCCTGGGCTCCTGGCTGTCGGGCTACTTCATCATCGTCGCGAACGCGTTCATGCAGCACCCCGTCGGCTACCGACTGGGCGAGGACGGGGTTCTGCACCTGGAGAGCTTCTCGGCGTTTATCTTCAACCGCTGGGCCCTCTGGCAATACGCCCACAACATGGCGGCCTCGCTCGTCACGGCCTCGTTCGCCGTTGCCGCCGTCGGGGCCTATTGGAGCCTGATGGGCAGCCACGCCCGTCACGCGGCGATCTGCCTGCGTGCGGGGGTCGTGGCGGGGCTGGCGTCCAGCATCCTGATCTCGTTCCCGACCGGGGACGGCCAGGGGAAGATGGTGACGAAGCACCAGCCGGTGACGCTCGCCGCGATGGAGGGGCTCTTCGACAGCGGACCCGACGCGGAGCTGGCCATCATCGGGCAGCCCAACGTCGCCGCCCGCAGGCTGGAGAACCCGATCGTCGTGCCGGGCTTGCTCAGCTTCCTGGCCTATGGCACGTTCGGCAGCACCGTTCACGGGCTGAACGACTTCCCGGCGCGCGAATGGCCGGCCAACGTGGAGCTCCTGTATTACAGCTACCACATCATGGTCGGGCTCGGGACGCTCTTCATCCTGGTGATGGGGATCTCCGCCGTGCTGCTCCGGCGGGACCGGCTCGCACGGACGCGCCCGATGCTCTGGGTGTTGATGCTTGCGTTTCCGTTCCCCTACATCGCGACGACCGCAGGGTGGTGGACCGCCGAGATGGGGCGGCAGCCGTGGATCATCCACGGGCTGATGCGCACGGCTAATGCCCACTCGCAGCTCGTCAACCCGGGGGACGTGGTCTTCACCACCCTGGGCTTCGCCGGGCTGTATCTGCTGCTCGGCATGCTCTTCGTCGTGCACGTGCTCAAGGAAATCGACCGCGGCCCGGCCGCGTCACATTAGGACACTCCCATGGAAGCGGTCTGGTTCGCGATCGTCTCGGCCATGCTCGCCGTCTACGCGGTGCTGGACGGCTTCGACTTCGGCGTGGGCGTCATCCACCGCCTCGTCGCCCGGACCGACGAGGAGCGGCGGACCGTACTGGCGGCGATCGGACCGGTCTGGGACGGCAACGAGGTCTGGCTGATCGCCGCGGGCGGGCTGCTGTTCATGGCGTTTCCGAGGGTCTACGCCACCGCGTTCAGCGGCTTCTACATGGCCCTGATGATCGTGCTCTGGCTGCTGATCCTGCGCGGCGTGGCGATCGAGTTCCGGTCGCACCAGGATCACCCGTTGTGGCGCGAGTTCTGGGACACGGTCTTCTCGCTCGCGTCGGTGCTCCTCGCCGTGGTCTTCGGCACGACGCTCGGCAACCTCGTCCGCGGCGTACCGCTCGGTAAGGACGGGCTCCCGGGCATGCCCCTGTTCACGAATTTCCGCCCCGGCCGCGAGCCGGGCATCCTCGACTGGTACACGGGCCTCGCCGGCCTTTTCACTCTCGTCGCACTGGCTGGCCACGGCGCCCTCTACCTCGTCTGGAGGACGACCGGGCCCGTCCGGGAGCGCAGCCTGGCCTTTGCCCGGACGGCATGGAAAGCCGTGATCGTGTTGTGGATCGCCGCGACTGCCGCTACCGCATGGGTGCAACCCGACGCCTTCTTCAACCTCGTCGCCCGCCCCTGGGCCCTCGTCTTCGTCGCACTGTCGGTCGCCGGGATCTGGGGGGCGTTTCGATTCCCGCGGCGTGGCCAGGAGCTCGCGGCGTTCCTATCCTCGTGCGTGTTCCTGCTCGGGATGGTGGCCACGGCGCTGGCGGGCAATTACCCGTTCTGGCTGCGGTCGACCCTCGATCCCTCGTACAGTCTCACCGCCGCCAACACCGCTTCGGCCCGGTACGGGATGGGTGTGGCGCTGGCCTGGTGGGCCGTCGGGATCGCCCTGACCGCCGGCTACCTCACTTACCTGTTCCGCTCGATGCGTGGAAAGGTCGGGGCGGACTCGGGCGCGGGCTATTGAGTCGGCCGTCCCCGGCCTGACCCTCTCGATGGAGCAGGATCTCCTTCGATCGGCACCGGATCACTTCCCCTTTTCGGGATTCGACACCGGCCGCATAACTCCTCAAGAAAAAACGATCGTCATGACTCTTCTCTTCATTGCAAGCTGTCCGTCTTGCCGAAATAGAGAGGGTACGCACTCCCAGAGTCTGGTTGGAAAGGTAACAATGGGGAAATCCGGCTGTCGGTGCGTGTTGGAAACCCGCCCGACAATTGATTGTTTGAGGGGCAATCGGTTCCAATGCAGGGTTCAAGGCGGGTTTCAAGCTCGTCTCGACCGTGCCGCGTAGCTGGTGTTCGCCCTTTCAGATAGGTTTCCAGGACGGCCCGGTCGAGCTGAATGGAGGATTCCGGTTCCGGGGTGTGTGACGGAAGGGGTTCTGATGGCCGGAGGAGCGAGCGAACCGTTGCGACCGGCCCAGCCCGGGCTGGCTCCGCTTGGGAGTGAGGCGGGACGGCGGCCGTCTGCGCCTCCGCGCCGGCGCCGCGCACTCCGGCTGGCCGCTTCCCTGGGGCTCCTGCTGAGCACGGCGGGCGTCGTGTTCGGCTGGTGGGTCTGGAACGTGTTCCAGGTGCGGACGACCAACGCTTATGTCGAGGGGAACATCACACCTGTTTCCTCTGATGTCGGCGGCCAGGTTGTTGCGTTGTATGCGGACGACAACATGATCGTCGCTGCGGGAGCCCCGCTGGCGCAGCTCGATCCGGTCCCGTTCCAGCTTGAGGTCGATCGGGCGCTGGCGGACCTGCGCAACGCACAG
>JAFAHT010000018.1 GCA_019237095.1 Planctomycetaceae bacterium | reverse complement strand
CAGGAACTGTAGCAAGAAAGGAAAGCAGGCTGCCCGAACGAAATGCCTCCATGCGACTCCTCCGTGAGGTACTTCCTGGTGAAAATCGAACCTCCTGGCCAACAGACTTTCTCTTATTCGCCCAAGCTCAATCTGTCAACAGCCCTGGCTACAAGCCTGAAGCGCTAGCGAAGGCCATCGGCGAAGCACCCCGACGACCGGACAACCCGTCTATAAACCGCGCTAGCTTTCGGCCTGTCGCGTCGAGCCGGCGACGGCACCGCGATGACAGGCTCGCCGGCGTTCGCTCGCCCAACGCAAGGCCGGCAAGGCAGCCGACGCGGCAACAAGCGCGATCGCCGGCACGATGGGTGCTCGCATTCGCAGGTCGGTCCAGAAGACGGTGTGAACCAGGCTCAGGCCAGCAACCAGAAGGGGTGCGGCGATCAGGGGCCAGCGCCACAGCGATCGACGGGCGAGCCCAAGCCCCAGGGCGATCCAGAGCGGCAGGGTCCAGACAGCCGTCGCCCAGCGCACGAGTGGAGAGTACACGGCTACCGCCGGGGCCAGGCTCCAGAATCGCCCCAGGCGCTGGAGACCAGCCCGCAGGAACGTGAGCGGCTGCGCGATCGCCAGCTCAACCACGCGATTCCTGAGAAACCGGTCCGCACGGGGTTCCGACATGCCCGAGGTCTCGCGGTTGACAGAGTCCCACCAGAGCCACTGGTCGTGCCCCATCCAGACGCCTCCAGGGGGGCCGTTCAGGATGTCGCGATAGTAGACCTCGTTGTTCGCCAGGGCCAGCGTGTAGCCGCCATGCGTGGTCGTCCAGACTGGCTCGCCGAAGATCAGCGCGTTACGGATCGCCCAGGGGGACAGGACGAGAAACAGCGCAAGCGCCATCGTTCCGCAGCGTGCCAGGCGATCACGGCAAGCGCCAGGACAAACCAGGAGGCCTGCAATGACGACCAGGACAGCGCCTGGCAACATGCTGGGCCGCGAGAGACTGGCCAGGCCAAGGAAGACTGCTCCCAGTACCCATCCGCGCCAGCGTGGCATGGTCAGTGCGGCCAGAGCCGACGCGATCAGGAACGCCGTGAAGGTCTCGGTCATGATGAACCGGCTTTGCCAGGCCAGGACAGGGTCAATGGCAACGATCCATGTGGCGGCGATCACGCGCCACCGACTCAAGCCCCATCGTCGAGCCGCAACCGCGGTCATGCCGGCCGTCGCCCCGCCGAGTACCAGGTGAAAAATGGCGATCGCCGTGATAGCCCGGTCTGCCGACAACGTCACGATCGGGGCCAGCAGAATCGGGTAGAGCGGCGGCCGGTACGCGGTCGGCCGGTTCTTGAGCGCGAGGCCCTGGCCAGCCGCCAGAGAGCGCGCCAGCGGCAAGTAGTTGTCCGGGTCGTCGAACGGCCCTGTTCCGGCGGCCATCAAGGCGCCGCGGATCGCCATCGAGGCAACGATGGCGGCAGCGATTGCGAGGCCAGTCGAGGAATCGGGCCGGAGGGCGAAACTCATGCGAGAATGGCAAGCAGAGTGGTTTCGTTTCGTGAATCGAGATTTCCCAGCCTGCCGGGGCGAACCGAGGGCGATCGTCCCGGGTCATTCCTATAATAGTCTGAGTGGCGGGATCGATGTCAGGGCATCGACGCATCCTACCGACACGGGATGGCCTCTGGCGCCTGCCCCGCATCCAGGCTTGCAACGCGTGAAGCGAGTCGCCAATGCCGAGTTCTCCGCTGATCTTGCTGGTTCAAAAGATGCATGAGTCAGGCATCGACTTGCTTCGCGAGGCCGGAGAGCTCCGGATGGCCAGCGGTACCGACCCGGCAACCCTCCAGCGCGAGGTCGTGGGCGCCAAAGCGCTGGTGATCCGAACAGGAGGGGTGATCGACGCTCGACTCATGGACAAAGGCAAGGATCTGAAGGTCATCGGCCGGCATGGTGTGGGGTATGACCTGATCGACGTCGTGGCAGCCACGCAGCGTGGAATCCAGGTCGTATACACGCCCGGGGCGAACACGCAAAGCGTCAGCGAACACGTCTTCGCCCTCATGATTGGCCTTTCCAAGCATTTTCCCCGGATGATGTCCGAGCTGGCGCGGGGGAATTACCCGGCGCGGACGAGCTGGACGGGTCGAGAGATCGCGGGCAAGACCTTGGGAATCATCGGCTTCGGCCGCATCGGCCGCCGGGTCGGAGAAATCGCCCATCTGGGCTTTGGGATGAAGGTGCTCTATCACGATATCGTTCCCGCGCCCGAGGAGGTCGAGCTCCGCGCGGGAGCTCGGCGCGTGAGCTTGCGCGTGCTGCTCGAATCGTCAGACTACGTCACGTTGCACGTTCCGCTCGATGCCGGTACGCGGGGGATGATCGACCGTTCCTCCCTTGCATTGACGGGCCCGCACACCATCTTGATCAACACCAGCCGCGGTCCGGTCGTGGACGAGCTCGCCGTTGCCGAAGCGTTGGCCGCCGGCCGTCTCTGGGGTTATGGGGCCGACGTCTTCGCGGAGGAACCGCCCCCCTCCGACCATCCGCTCATCGGCCGCCCCGATGTCATGCTCACCCCCCATAGTGCCGCCCAGACCGAGGAAGGGCTGCGCAACATGGC
>JAFAHT010000009.1 GCA_019237095.1 Planctomycetaceae bacterium | reverse complement strand
GAAATCGGGCCTGGCCGAGTCTTGACTGCCCTGCTCAAGCGCATCGACCGCACGACCCCGTGCACAAATATCGCCGCGCGGTAAAATAAGGGACTACTAACCGTGAAAGAGGATGGCTCGCCTGTTGAGATTGAGGAAAGGTTCGATCCATGAGCACCGCCCGCGTTCGTAGGCCAAATACGGCTCGGCTGGGTCGCCTCTCCAACGGCATGCTCATGACGCCTGAGGAGTTCGACGCGGCAACCGACTTCGATGAGCTTTACTGTTACGAGCTGATTCATGGGGTGCTGATCGTGAGCCCTCCGCCCGGAGAATCGGAGCGAGATCCAAACGGTGAGTTGGAGTACCTTTTGCGGGCCTACAAGTCGGGGCACGAAGCCGGCTCGGCTCTCGATAAAACCCTTTCGGAGCAGTATATCCACCTCTCCGACAGCCGCCGCCGGGCGGATCGTGTCATCTGGGCCGGTCTGGGCCGAATCCCGGATCCGAAAACCGATGTCCCAGCAATCGTGGTCGAGTTCGTCACCAATCGGCAACGTGACCGGGTGCGGGATTACGAGGAGAAGCGCCGGCAGTATCTGGCCATCGGGGTTCAGGAATACTGGATCATTGATCGGTTCCAGCGAATCATGACGGTCTGCCGCAACCGGCCGGGGGAGCCAGCCGAACAGATCATCAAAGAGAACGAGATTTATCGCACGACGCTCTTGACAGGATTCGAGCTTCCTCTGGCCCGGCTCTTGAAGGTGGCCGACGACTGGGCCGGACCCGTCAGAGCACGGAAGAACAGGAGGAGCACCCCAGGCTCAACACCCCAGTGACCAATGCCATGCTCGGCATGGGTCCGCATGACTCCGGCATGCTGCAAAGTTGGCAGCCAGTTTGTCCTGGTCGCCCCTCAATGATAAAGGAGAGCCTGTCGCCCCAACTGCCGGTTTGCTAAACTGATAGATGGCGGGGTCGCTCGTGAGGGGGGGACATTATCCGCCTATGGCGGCCCCGCAGTGCCTATCAGCACACCGGCGGGGCTTTTTTCATGCCCCACGAGCCCCAAGCCCAGTTGACCCGTCAGTCGACCGAAGTCATCAACTCCAGCCGCTAGACGGCAGTGATCCCATGATGAAACACGAACACCGCCCGACAAGTCAGCCGCAGCAGATCCGGCAGCGGAGCGCGGCGCTAGTGCGAGTCAACGAGGCCTTGGCGGCGGAGATCCGCGAACGTTGGAGGGTCGATCGGGCCCGCAAGGCCCTCAGCCGTTGCAACCAGGCCCTGATCCGGGCCAGCGACGAGCCCCAATTCCTCCGGGAGCTCTGCCGCGTCATCGTCGAGGTCGCCGGCTATCGCCTCTGCTGGGTCGGCTATGCTGAGCACGATGAGGCGAAGTCGGTGAGCCCCGTTGCCCATGCCGGTTATGAGGAGGGCTATCTCGAGACGCTCCGCGTGACCTGGGCCGACACGGAGCGTGGCCATGGCCCGGTGGGCAAGGCCATCCGGACCCGCGAGCTGGCGGTCTTCCGGGATGTGACCCACAATCCCGATTTCGCCCCCTGGTGCGCGGAGGCCCTCCGGCGCGGCTACGCCTCCGCGGTCGGTATCCCCCTGCTGTCCGGCTCGGAGGTCCTGGGGGCCCTGGCCATCCTTGCCGCGGAGCCCGACGCCTTCGATGAGAACGAGGTGCAGCTCTTGAGAGAGCTGGCCGACGACCTGAGCTATGGCATCGTCGCCTTGCGCACGCGGGCCGCGTGCCAGGGGGCGGAGGAGGCCCTGAGGCGGGCGCACGACGAGCTCGAACGCCGGGTCGAGGAGCGCACCGCCGAGCTGTCCCGGGCCAATACCCTGCTGACGCGGGAGATCGCCGACCGCGAGCGGGCCGAGGCGGCGCTGCGGACCTCGGAGCGGCTGTACCGCCAGCTTTCGGAGGGGATCCTCGAAGCGATCGTCGTGGCCGACGAGCGGGGCCGGATCAAGTTGTTCAACCCCGCCGCCCAGCGGGCCTTCGGCTACGCGGAGCGCGAGGTCCTCGGCCAGCCCCTCAGCCTCCTGATGCCGCCGGAGGACCGGGAGGCCCACGAGCAGGCGCTGCGGCGTTACGTGGAGACCCGGGAGGCTCGCGACATCGGTCGCACGACCGAGCGGCAGGGCCTGCGGAAGGGGGGCGAGGTCTTCCCCCTGGAGCTCTTGCTCTCGGCGATCGAGCTGCCCGAGGGGATCGTCTTCCTGGGCGCGATCCACGACCTGACCCGGCGCCGGCGGATGCAGGCGATGATCGTCCAGGCGGAGAAGTTGGCCTCGCTGGGCCTGCTCAGCGCCGGGGTGGCGCACGAGATCAACAACCCGCTGGCCTACGTCGCCAACAACCTGGCCGTGCTCGAGCGCGATTGCCGCAGCCTCTCGGAAGTGCTGGAGGCCTACGAGCAGGCCCACCCGGCGCTGGCGGCGGCCAGCCCCGAGCTTGCCGGGCGGATTGACCAGATCGGTGAGGCGGTCGACCTGCCCTACATCCGGGCGAACCTGGAGCGGTTGCTCAGCAGCACACTGCAGGGGGTCAAGCGCATCTCCAGCATCGTGGAGAACCTGCGGACGTTCGCCCGGCTCGACCAGGCCGCCGTCGATCGGATGGACCTGCAGCAGGCGATCGCCGGCAGCCTGGAGCTGATCCGGGGCCAGTTGGAGCAGCGGCACATCACGGTCGAGCAGCAGGAGGGTGGAGTGCTTCCAGTCGTCTGCGCCCCGGCGCAGATCAACCAGGTGGTCCTGAATCTCCTGGTCAACGCCATGCAGGCGATCGAGGCCACGGGGCGGGGCGCCGGGCGGATCGAGATCGAGACTCGGGCGCGGGGCGACGAGGTGATTCTGGAGGTGGCCGACGACGGCTGCGGCATCCCTGCAGAGATCCTGCCGCGGATCTTCGACCCGTTCTTCACGACCAAGCCGGTCGGCCAGGGGACGGGCCTGGGGTTGGCGATCAGCCACGGCATCGTCGCCGACCACGGCGGGCGGATCGAGGTCGAGAGCACGCCCGGCCGGGGGAGCCGCTTCCTTGTGATCCTGCCGGTCGAGGGGAAAGGACAGGGCCATGGGCAGGCCGGCCAAGCCTTGCCCGCTGGTGATGGACGACGATCCGGAGATCAGCAACCGGCCTCCGAACTGCCGTGCTATTAGGTCTGATCCCGCGAAGCCGAATTCCGAGCCACTTGGGGGCGTTGGTGGTTCCCTGAACTTCGGTTTTCTCTACTTTTCTCTACCGCACGCCTGTCCAGTACCGGTGAAAAGAGGATACGCCATCTAGAGCGGAATTGCATGTCTTGCAGGGTTTTGGGGTTGAAGTGTTCGATCGGTCGCGATTATAACCAAGTGCCTATTTTGCTCTCGTTGATCGAGGGAACGTGTGCGTCCGGAACGATCAGAAGCGCACCAGCCCTTCAGGCTCATCCGGGCGTCTCGACCGGACGGTTACCGCCAACTCACATGAGCAGGATGTTACGAACATGGCCGAGGGAGCAAGCGCCAGCCCGCATGCGGGTTTTCAGGTTGATTTGAAAGGCCAGGTCGCACTGGTCACGGGGGCCTCGCGCGGGATCGGCCGGTCCATCGCCGTCAGGCTGGCTTCCTGCGGGGCAACGGTCGTGGGTGTGGCCCGAAGCTTCGAAGGCTTGCAGGCGACCCTCCAGGCGATCCAGGATGCGGGAGGGACCGCCGAAGGGTTCGCGGCCAACGTTGCCGATTCCACCGAGGTCAAGCGAATTGTTGATGAAGTGGAAGCGAAATACCAACGAATTTCTGTCCTGGTCAATAACGCAGGCATCACGCGGGACGGCCTGATGCTCCGCATGGAGGACGACGCTTGGCAAGAGGTGATCGACACGAACCTGAAAGGAACGTTCCTCTTTTCGAGGGCGGTCGGCATCATTATGATGCGCGCAAGATACGGCCGGATCATCAATATCAGCAGTGTGGCCGGGCTGGTCGGCAACCCCGGACAGGCCAACTATGCGGCCAGCAAGGCTGGGGTCATCGGGTTCAGCAAGACCGTGGCCCGAGAACTCGCGGCGCGAGGAATCACGGTCAACGTGATTGCTCCTGGCTTTATCACGACTGATATGACGGACGTCCTGCCCGACAAGATCAAGACCGAAGTGAAGGAGCGTATTCCCTTGCGACGGTTTGGAACGCCCGATGACATCGCCGGCCTGGTCTGCTACCTGGCCAGCCCCGGAGCAAGTTACCTCACCGGTCAGGTGATCGCTGTCGATGGCGGCTTGACCGTCTGAGTCCGATCGATGAAGCCCATTCGTACTTCTGATCCACGCAAACCCCGATAGTTCCGCAGCTCGTCCTTGTGGTGGGTCGATCCGCCAGGAAACCTGTCGCGAGCCTGGGAGAGCTCCCGATTGCGCGACGGACGTCGGATGGACATTTTCTCCGCGCCATGCTAAGTTGGCTCATTCTCGCGACCAAGGAGGACCGAACGGCCCCCGGACCCCCGGCCTGGTTCAGTGCCGTAAATTTCATCCAGCCAGGAGTTTCGATTCGCGAGCCGCAGATTCCCCGAAGGCCGCCGTGGGGCTCTGCCGGCACTCGGTTGCGAGTCGTGTGCCGTCTCGGTTCGACTCCAGAACCGTTTTGATCCAATTCCCGGGAACTGTCACCACGCCAGCGTCTTGCTTGAATCTCAACGGCTCAAGCGGTTCGTGGTCGTGATGGCGTGAACGACTGAAAAGTGAAGACGAGGAGGTTCGCCCGTGTCCGTGGAAGAGCGTGTCATCGAAATCGTCAGTGAACAGATGGGAGTCTCCAAGGACCAGGTCACCCGGGAGACCTCCTTCATCAACGACCTCGGTGCCGATTCGCTCGACACCGTGGAACTTGTGATGGAATTCGAAGAAGAGTTCGACATCACCATCCCCGACGAGGAGGCCGAGAAGATCCAGACCGTCGGCCAGGCGATCGATTACATCGAGCAGCACGCGCACGCCAAGTAAGTCAGTCGCCACTGCCGATTTCTAAGTGACTATAATCCCATGAATTGATAGGTTGGGAGCGACATGGGACATTCGCGGCGCGTCGTCATCACCGGCATGGGGGTGGTCTCGTCGCTGGGGGAAAGCCTGCATTCGTTGTGGGAGGCGCTGTGCGCCGGCCGCAGCGGTGTCGGGCCGTTGACCCTTTTCGACACGACCGAGTTCAAGGTTCACTTCGGTGGGCAGATTCGTGACTGGGACCCGGTGGCCCGCTTCGGGGTCAAGGAGGCCAGACACATCGACCGCTTCGCGCAGTTCGCACTGGCGGCTGCCGAGTCCGCGGTGCAGGATGCGGGCATCGAATTCTCCAAGCTCCCCGCCGAGCAGTGTGGCGTGTTCATCGGTTCGGGAATCGGCGGGTTGAACGAGTTCGAGGCCCAGCATTCAACGATGATCCACAAGGGCCCGTCACGAATCAGCCCGTTCACCATACCCAAGCTGATGGTCAACGCCGGCAGCGGACAGGTCTCCATCCGCTGGGGGCTGCAGGGTCCGTGCTCGGCGGTCGCGACCGCCTGCGCCTCGGCGTCCAATGCGATTGGCGATGCCTACAAGCTGATCCAATCGCGCCATGCCGACGTGATGATCACCGGGGGCAGCGAGGCCGCGATTACTCACATGGGACTGGGTGGCTTCGCGGCCATGCGGGCCCTCTCCATGCGCAACGACGACCCCCAACGCGCCAGCCGTCCCTTCGACCGCGACCGCGACGGGTTCGTGATGGGCGAGGGAGCCGGAATCCTGATCCTCGAGGCCGAAGAGCTGGCCCGGGCCCGCGGCGCGCGGATCTATGCCGAGGTGCTCGGCTACGGCATGTCCGCCGACGGCTGGCACATCACGGCTCCCGACGATCAGGGCCGAGGCGCGGCCCGCGCCATGAAGCGCTGCCTCGCCGATGCCGGTCTTTCCCCGAACGTGGTCGACTACATCAACGCTCACGGAACCAGCACCCCCTTGGGCGACCTCGCCGAGACGATCGCCATGAAGTGCGTCTTCGATGGCCATGCTCCCCAGCTCCAGATCTCCAGCACGAAAAGCCAGCTAGGCCATCTCCTGGGCGCCTCCGGCGGCGTCGAGTTGATCATCTCCGCCTTGGCCATCCAGACCGGCATACTACCCCCGACAATCAACCTGGAAGAACCCGGCACGGGATGCGATCTCGACTACATCCCCAACGTCGCCCGCGAGGCAAGGGTTAACTACGTGATGTCCAACAGCTTCGGCTTTGGCGGCCACAACGCCAGCCTGCTGATTGGCCGCTACTTCTCCGGCGGCCGAGCCTGATTTCCTGCCCCTGCATCGACCCCGACCCAGCCGGCAATCGACAGTCGGCAGGATCACAGCTATCCAAATATCAGTCCGAGATGTTGGATAGCTGCAACCGATCACGCCTGGGCAGAACGTGGTGGCTCGGTCCGAAAACCTCGCGGGAGCGGCGCAGCAGCCAGTGACCACAGGGAACCAGGAGCGGCCGCACGAGCAGGGCGTCCACCGTGATTCCGACGACCAAGGCGAAGCCGAGTTGCCGCAGCGAGCTCAGTGGGCTGAACATGAACGACGCGAAGCTGCACGCCGTGATCGCCGCGGCCGAGCTGATCAGTCCACCGGTCTGACCGATCGCACGTACGATCCCGCCTCGGAACCCATGCCGGGCCGACTCCTCCTGCAGCCTGGTCATGAGGAAGATATTGTAATCGACCCCGACGGCGACCAGAAGCACAAAAAGGAAGTAGGGAACCTTCCAGTCCAGTCCTTCCGCCCCCAGGGCCGTCACGAAGAGCAGGTGAGTCGCCCCCAGTGCGAAGGCATAGGTCAACACCATGGTCGCAACCAGGTTGAAGCAAGACCAGGGATCTCGCAGCGCGATCAACAAGACCAGGAACACACCGATTGGCACGATGAACCAGCTTTGAACCTGGTCGGCATGGGTCAGCGAGCGGACGTCGGCCGACGCGGCGTTGACACCCGCGATCGAGGCCGTCACATGAACTCCGTCGTATTCGCCCAGATACTCCTTGAGTCGCTGCCGGAGGGTTTCCACCTGATCCATGGCCTGGTCCGAGAAAACGCGGTTTGCCTGAGTGATATCGATGCGGGCGTGGTGGCCGTCGGGCGTGATGTAAACGGCGAAGCTCTGCAAGAGCGCAGGATTCGCACGCACGGTCTCGGGCGTGATCAGCAGGCGATTGAGGACTCGACGGCCGACGGGATCGTCGAGGATTGCGGCAACCTCGTCATGGGCACGATCAGCGCCCCTGGCGATCTGGTCGGCCCCGTCGGCTGCCCGCGTCAGCTCGGCGAGCAGCGTCTCGGCCGGCCCCTCGGTTCGCGCAGGCCGAGGACGCGATTCGGCGGCCGGAGTCGACCGCGAATGGCCGGCACGCTGTACCGACGGGTCGGCGCTGCCGGGAGGAGCCACCGAGCCGGAATTGCCGTTGGCAGCGGCCACCAGGTCGAAGGCCTTGCTCAACCCGGGCAGGTCCCAAGGCGGCGTGCCCTGCGTTATCAGCAGGGCGGTGGATGCGCCCTTGAGTCGGGATACCAGGGCTGAAGTTGAGGCCGAAGCCGGGGGTGGTACGGGTGCGGACGCCGCGGCTGCCTGATCCCTGGAGCTTGCGGGCCTCGGCACAGCCGCCCGGGATACGGAGCCGGTGAAATTCAGCCCCGTCTTCTGCTCGAGCCAGACCGCGGCGCGCAGCTTCGCGGCGCCCTCGATCAGCCCTTTGTTGAGCAGCCTTGCTCCCTCGGAGAGCTGGCGAAAGCCCTGATTGACCTCGCCAAGCCGCGACACCAGCCGAGCCCGGTTCAGCGGCTCGGGACTACCGAGCGGCTGGGTCGCCGAGCGAACCTCCGTCAGCCGGCGCTGATGCGCCAGGAGCCGGCTCACGTCGTCGATCAAGGTCAGCCCCTCCGATCGGCGGAGGTCCGTGTCCGACTCCAGCACGACCGTCAGCGGGGCCATCATCCCCGCATCGAATTTGGAGGCCACCAGCCGCAGGTTCTCACCGGATTCCGTGTGCCAGGGCATCTCCGAGAGCATGTCCATGACAAAATGGCTCCGCAATCCCACTGCGGCCAGCGGAACCAGCGCCAGCAGGGTCAAGCCCCAGCTCCACAGCGGACGGGCCATGGCCGCTCGGCCGAGCCGATCCCACATTCCGCTGGAAGGCGTCATGAATTGCTGGAAAGACCGCGGGCGAAAGCGCGCCAGCAGCACCAGCAAAGCGGGTGTCAAGGTCAGCGTGGCGATCAGCGAAAGCGCCAGTCCCAGGGCTACGCTCGGGCCCGTGGTCGAGAAGAGCTTGAACTTGGTCGTGCCCATCAGCATCAAGCCGATGATGATCGTTCCCGCGCTGGTCACCAGGGGCATGAACGACCGGTTGAGCGTCTGTTTCATCACGCCTGCCGGGTTCTCGGGATTGAAATGCTCGGCGAACCGCCAGGAGATGAAGAGACAGAAATCCGTTCCCGTGCCGAACAGGATCGCCACCAGGAACAACTCCACCAGGGGAGAGATCTCCCAGCCGGCTGTGCTCAGCCAGGCAAGCAACCCACGCGCGATGATCAGGCTGATGCCGATCGTGGCCAGCGGTACCATCGCCAGGAAAAACGACCGGTAAACCAAAAGCAAGACGATGAGCAACAACACAACCGTGGCGGCGGCCGCGCGGTCGAGCGAGGCCTGAACCTGGGCCATGTAGTCGCGGCCGATAACCGAGTCACCGGTCCAACGCAGCTCCAAGCCGGCGACTTCCGGCGTCTGACCCCTCAGCTCTTCAGCTCTTGATTGCATCCAGGCAATTGCCTTGTGAGCCGTCGGCGAGACGTACGAGGAATCGAGCGGAACGACCAGTAGGCTGACCGTCTTATCCTGGCTGACTAGCCGCTCGGCGATCTCAGGGCGAGACATCGGCCCCAGAACCCGAAGCACGTCGCCGGGACGATCCGCCGACTCGAACCGCTGGGCCAGACGGATCGCGAACCGACGGTCGGAATCGGTCAAGCCCGCGGGTCGATGGAGGGCCAGGACGACCGTTGACTCGGAAGCCTGGTCCGGCCAAGCTCGCCTTACCATCTCCGCCGCGCGCCGGCTCTCCGATGCGTGCCCCAGCAGCTTCGCTTGCCCCTCCGCCGCCAGCCTTGTCAAATTCGGAGAACCGAAGCCGACTGCCGTCGCAATGCCTACCCATGCCACAATGACCCAAGCCGGTCGACGACTCAGGACGGTGAGAAGCTTGTCCAGCGGCATGAAAACCGACTCCTAGTCGAGTCATCCAGCGCTCGTCAAATCCGTTCGATCAGCGCTCGTCAAATCCGTTCGATCAGACAATTCCTGCCTGAAACGTGAGGAAGATCGGTTGAGAAGTCGCCTGACTCAAGAGAAGAGCCGGCGAATCAAAGGGCGGGCGGAACGGAAGGCCAATGCTTGACTTAGCTTCTACAAAGTATAACCACGAGATCTTCTCCAAATCAATGCGAAAACGCCCTCGACATCGCTCCGGACACAATCTCCGAAGTGATTCGTGGAGACTGAAAGCTTTGATGATAATGAGGGTTAAGTCAGATTATCGCGCTCGGGAACATCCCCCCATGACGGCAAATCCACGCACTTACGGCAGCTCGCCGCCAGCGGCAGCAGCGGCACGACGTTCCAGATGGACAAGTGCGCTGTCTTATCGCCTCCAGGGCGGTGCAACCGCCGTCAATCGCCAAGGGCCCGGAGCTTGCCCTCGCTTCCAGCAATTCTCGGGCTCAGCTTGCCCCCTTTGACCAGGCTGGTCAACCAGGCCAGGGCGAATGACAGCATCCCCAGCGCGATGTAGTCGAGGCCCGCGACGAACTGCCGTGCCGAGCGATAGCCCCGCCAGCCCGACCAGATCAGCGTTGAGCATCCCCTCGGTGACCACGACGGCGAACGCCAGACCCCCGACGAAGCATGCGATCCCGCGCTCCGGGGCCACCGCAAGGACCTCGTCGAAGGTCACCGATGTGGCCGAAACATCAGCACGGTCAACAGCATCACCGTCCGCACGTCGTCCCAGACGCCGAGGAAACGCACCAGCAGACACGCCGTGACCGCCAGGAGCAGCGTGTAACCGGTCATGCCGGCCATCAGTGCCCAGGTCTGTGCAGCCTGGGCCTGGCCACCGAACGAGACCCAGAGCCCCAGGCAGACCAGCAGGGCACTGATCGCGTAGAAGGGATTGTTGCAGCTCAACCAGCGGATCAAGCTCCGCGAGCTGTCCGCGAGTCCAGCCTCTGAGCCCGAAATGCGCGCGTTGGCAAGAACACTCATGATGATGGCCCCTTGTAATGATGTGATCGGATCGCATCGGGACCGGGGCAAGACAGGAAATGACGGACGTTTCCCGATCCGCGGCTTTATCATAGCGACCCTGGGACAGTTGTCGCAAGGGGTTGGCGTCGAATCACCCAGCAGCGCCGTCACGGCTCGCCGTCGCTTCTCCCTGAAACGAAGGACTCCCCTCGGGACCTTACCCTCGCATCTTCTGCGCGGTCCGTTCCAGCTTGGATAAAGTAAGTTATCCGAGGCAAAGACGCATGTTTAACGGATTACCTCAACCCGCACCCCGACCCCGGTCTTAGCCCAATACTGATCACCGGCAAGCACGCGCATAGGCTACGTACGGCCGGCTTTATAGCCCATGGTCAGACAAGAGATTATGAATGCCACGCAAGTACGCGCCTAGATTAGCCAGATCAAAAGGTATAGAACGGCCTTAGGCGTCCCGCAGCTCGGCGTTAACCATTAGATGTCGCGCTCGTGGCTCAGGCGGTACGCGGCGGCGTTAACCTTCACTGAGAATGTCAGCGCCTCATGGAACCCCGGGCCGTCGATCCCGCTTGAATTCGTACTCCGATTGACGTACAATATGGGCACTATGGGGTTCCGCGAAGCCAGACAGCGCCTGGTCAGGTCGCTCCTGGCCGGGAATTACCAGCACGAAATCCGGGAGGTCGTCGAGGGGAAGAATCTCCTCGACACGGGTGAGGTCTCGCCGGATGAGGTCGTCGCCCTGCTCCAGCGGTGCCGCGGCGACCAGTACGATTGCGCCCCGCATCACGCCGAACCGGCCGTCCCGGTCCACGTCTTCCGGCCCGTACGGGAGGGCGAGCAATGGTACGTCAAGGCGTACCTCCTCGGCAAAGACCCGGACGGGACCGACGCCGCCGTATTTATCAGCGTTCATAAAAGTGGTTACACGTACAGAGGCCGGAGGAGGTAAGACGATGAAGCTCTGGAAGGAAGGTGACCGGTCACGCGCCGTCTGTGAACGATGCAAGCGGCTTGTGGGGACGCGGTTTGAGCGTCGCACCGTCAAACTCGAACGTCCCGCAGTGGCGGTCCCCGACGTCCTGGTGGCCGTCTGCACGTCCTGTGGCGAAACCGTCGCCATCCCGGCCCAGTCCTCGCCCCGACTTCAGGCGGCGCGGCGACGCGAGGCGATCCGGTTCGAGGTCCGTATCCCGCTGGAACTGGACGACGCCCTGCGGCTCATCGCCCGTCAGTTCGCCGCCCGCCACGAAGCGTTCGAGGGATCTTTGATCCGATACTACTTGTCGAAGGTCGGAGAGGATGAGGAGACGGCCCGCAGGATCAAGGAACTGGCTGGATCCCCGCTTGCCGGAGGCCGAAATACCGGCAGGATCTCTCTCCGGATCGAGAAGTCCACCTGGGACGCGGCCTGGACGATAGCCCGAAAGGTCGGCATCAAGCGTAAGTCGGAGGTCATCCGGGGTATCGTCATCGCGGCCGCATTGGATTCCGGGGTCGCAACCGAGGCCGGGCGCAAGCCGTCTCTCGAATTCAAGAAAGCCCTCCGGACGATTGCCCTAGCCACGTCCGCGGTCTGATCCCGCCACGGACGGACTCGACAGTCATCGATCAGAGAATGCCAATACTCGAGCTATCTAACGCACAAGCTCAGCGAACCGGCCCGCCGGGCTCAAGCCCCGACCCACCCGAAGCCGTCGAGACGGACTGGGTCCGCTGCAGTTCTAGGTCGGGCGGGAGGTGCTCGGAGGAGGACCGGGGCACGAAGATTCTGCCCCGGGGCATGATGCATGTCGACATCCGCACGACCGAGCCTCGAACCGAGATGCATCATGACGATCAAAATCGAACTTGAGCCCGAGGAAGAGCGGGAGCTCCGAGGACGGGCACGTACCAGTGGGCGCGAAATCTCCGAATACGTCCATCAGGTCTTGACGGAGCAGATTCAGAGCTTGGAGACGGACACCAAAACGCCGACACACCCCGTGACTGCAACGCGATACGCGTCGCCGTCACAGTCACTCCGGAGGGAACAGTTCCTCCGCCATCAGCTCCTCGCGGAACTCGACGCGGAACGGATCATTGATCCGCAGCAGCTCGACCGTCACCCGGCCGATCGGCGTCCGGCCCACCAGGTACGCCCCTTCCCGCCGGAAATGGCGCGACCACTTGTGCCGACGCGGGTTGAACAGCGGCCTCAGCCTCCGCGTCACCGCGTCCAGGCTGCTGATGTCCGAGCCCTTAAACGAATTACAGAAGACACAGACAGACTGCAAGCAAACTTCAGCCTTGTCGATCCTCAGCGCCGCTCCCAATAATTGGGGTTCCGGCGCTACTGAAGCTGGCAGATTGGAGCCAGCTTCTCCGGGAACAACTCCAGCATGGAGGATCATCATGCGA
>JAFAHT010000132.1 GCA_019237095.1 Planctomycetaceae bacterium | reverse complement strand
TCCAATAGATTGTATCCCAAATGCGGCCTTGCTCTTTGGGAACGGCGAAGATCTATCCCCGCACTTCGGATACAATCCTCTTCATTTTCGGTGTGAGACTCAGGTCCGCGCGCTGCTGAAGCCGAAAGGCGACGCGCGGCGTGTGTTCCTTGACACGCGGAAAACCAACCCGCCCGATCTGCGGATCGTGCAAGTCTCGCGGAAAGGCCAGATTAGGGGGGGGGCTGGCAAAAGCTTGACGGTTCGCCACGTTGACAAGTTCACTCCGGATTGACCGAACAGCACGCGGTTCGGGGCAAGCGGTCGTCAAAAAAAGCGCCAAACAAAGCCAATTTGGAATCGACGCAAACCTCGTCACCTCAGAAGGTTGAATCAGGATCGACCGGTCCAGCGGGGCGAAAACAAAGCCAATCCCGGGACGAGACGGAGATCCAGCGTCGGGAGCAGCGGCCAGCTGCCTTCCTGAAGAAACATAGGGAAGGCGGCAAAACAAAGCTCAGCCAGAAGGAAACCGCTGTCCTGTGGGGACGTTGGGGGGCCATCCACGTTTCCTTGGTGCCAGAAAGTTGGTGGCCCCTTCTGCGCCACAGTCTGATGCCCAACTGAGCTGCCAATGGCTGCATCACGGCGTTGTGCTGATAGCGGGTGTTGTCCAGAACCAGAGGATTATTCGGTGTTAGTTCGGTTTTCGTTCTAAGCTGAACTGACACAAAGAGTTTTGCGGGCATTGATGGCTGCCGGAACTCCAGAAATCTCTACTTTTCTCTGCCATACGCCCGTTCAGTAACGCTGAAAAGCGGCATCGACGGCGGACTCCGATGAGCCACCGAGGTCGTGCTTTGCGTCATCCCGGGATGGCTGTCGGCAAGCGGTTCGCGAGACTCCCATGCGGCTCGACCAGATCACCCTGAACCTCGTGCGCCTTCCCCTGGTTCACCCGTTCCAGACCAGCTCCAGCCGCAAGGAGCACCTAGAGCATATCCTGGTTCGGGTCGCGACCGACGATGGTGTGGTCGGCTGGGGCGAGTGCGCCAGTCCCGCCGATCCGTTCTACTGCCCAGAGACTACGGAGACTTGCTGGCATATCCTCCACGATTTTCTGGCTCCGATGGTTCTGGGACGGAAGTGGACGACCATCGAGGAACTGACTGGCTGCTATCGCCTGGTGAAGGGCAACGCCTTCGCCCGGGCCGGCCTGGAAATGGCTTGCTGGGATGCGCTCGCAAGGAGCCAGGAAAAACCGCTGCACGAACTGCTGGGAGGGACGCGGACCGAGATTCTTTCCGGCGTCAGCCTCGGCATCGAGCCGGACGTCGAAGTCCTTCTCGACCGCATCGGTCAGTTCCTGGACGAGGGATACCGCCGCATCAAGCTCAAAATCGGGCCCGGTCACGACGTGGACGTGGTCCGGCGGGTTCGCCAGCGCTGTCCCGCGATCCCGTTGCAGGTCGATGCCAACTCGGCTTACACCCTGGCCGACCTCGCCACGCTCAAGCAGCTCGATGCCTTCGATCTACTGCTGATCGAACAGCCGCTGGCGCACGACGACATCATCGATCACGCCCGGCTCCAGGCCGGGCTGATGACACCAATCTGCCTTGACGAGAGCATCCACTCGGCCGCAGACGCCCGCAAGGCCCTTGACCTGGGCGCCTGCCGGGTCATTAACATCAAGGTCAGCCGGTTGGGCGGCTTGCTCGAGGCGAAGCGGGTTCATGACCAATGTCACACACGAGGCGTCCCGGTCTGGTGCGGCGGGATGCACGAGTTTGGCATCGGACGTGCCGCGAACGTAGCCATCGCCAGCCTTCCAGGCTTCACGCTGCCCGGCGATGTCTCGGGCTCGGACAAGTACTATCGCCGCGATATCGTCGATCCGCCGATCCTGGCTGTTGGGGGTGCGATTGCCGTGCCCGATTCGCCCGGCTCGGGTGTCGAGCCGGTGGAGGACGAGATCAGGGCGCACACGCTTCGCACCGCGACGCTGCACCCCAAGGCGTGAGATGATCCGGTTATGCATGATCATCCGATTCTGAATCACCTGCGGTCCCGGCGGCCGGCGATGATCGCCGAGCTGAAGCGCCTGGTCGAGCACGAGTCTCCCAGCCATGACAAGCCCGCACTGGACGCACTGGCAGAATTGCTGGCCGGGCGTCTGAGCGAACTGGGCGGCGCCGCACAGGTCGTCGCCAACCCTGGCGGGGGCAACCACGTCCTCGGGCGGTTTCCGGGGCCTGAGGAAAACCGCCCCGCCTTGATCCTCACTCATTTCGACACGGTCTGGCCCGCCGGCACACTGGCCAGGATGCCCGCGCGTGAGCAGGCCGGCCGCCTCTTCGGACCCGGCGTTTACGACATGAAGGCCAGCCTGGTGATGTTGTTCGGTGCCCTGGAGTATTGCGGCCGGCTGGGCTTCAAATCGCCCCGCCCCGTCACCGCGCTTGCCACGTCCGATGAAGAGATCGGCAGCCCCAGCTCACGTTCGCTGATCGAGGCGCTGGCCCGCGATTGTGCCTATGTCCTGGTTCTCGAGCCCCCTCTGGCCGACGGTGGCTTGAAGACCGCGCGCAAGGGTGTCGGTCGGTTCACCATCGAGATCGAGGGCAAGGCCGCTCATTCGGGAGTGGCACCGGGCAGCGGAGCCAGCGCGATCCTCGAGCTGGCTCATCAGATCATGAAGATCCATGCGCTCAATGATGTGAAGGCCGGCACCACGCTCAACGTCGGCGTCGTGCACGGCGGCACGGTGTCCAACGTCGTCGCCGCCCGGGCCGTGGCCCAGGTCGATGTCCGCGCCACGATGCTGGACTCCGCGGCACGGATCGATCAAGCTCTGCGCTCGCTCAAGCCTGCGATTTCCGGTACTCGGATCAAGGTTAAAGGGCGGTTCAGTCGCCCTCCCATGGAGCGGACGCCGGCCATTGCGGGACTCTTCGACCGGGCGCGCCTGATCGGCCGCGGGCTGGGAATCGAGCTCACCGAGGGCTCGACCGGAGGCGGCAGCGACGGCAACTTCACGGCAGCGATTGGGATTCCCACGCTCGACGGCCTGGGCGTAAAGGGCGGGGGGGCGCACGCCGACGACGAGCACATCCAGATCGACTCGCTTCCCGAGCGCGCCGCCCTCCTGGCGGCGTTGCTTTTGAACCTGTAAGGGGTACACCATGTTTCCGCCGCGGGCCGCACTGATGGACAACGAGATCACCATTCGCCGCGCGGAGAGCTTGGCTGATTACCGGGCCTGCCAGGACGCCCAGCGCAAGGCGTGGGGCATCACCGAAGAGGGCTACGTGATCCCGGTTGCCACCATGGTCGGGGCAAACCTCCACGGCGGCCTGGTCCTGGGGGCATTCCTGGCGGGTGGAACGGCCGTGGCCATGTCGTTTGGGTTCCTCGGCCGCCTCGCGGAGCGGCTTTGCCTGTATTCGCAGCTCACCGGGGTGGTGCCGAGCTACCAGTCGCGCGGCCTGGGTTACGCGGTCAAGATCGTTCAGCGCTCTATGGCTCACGCAGAGGGCCTTGACCTGATTGCCTGGGCCTTCGATCCGCTCCAGGCAGGGAACGCCCACTTCAATCTCAACCGCCTGGGCGCCCGGGTCCACCGCTACATCGACAATATGTACGGCGAGCGGACCGACGCCCTTAACGTGGGTGTTCCGACCGATCGCCTGATCGCCGAGTGGGAGATCGACAGCCTTCCCCAACCGGGGGAGACTCCCAGCCCCGATGCGAAGGCGAGATTGCCTTGTCTGATCCGAACCGGTCGCAATCCCGAAGGCCGGCTCGTGCCGCTTGGCGTGCAAACGAGCGCGAACGCTCCCCGGGTCTTGCTCGAAGTTCCCCCGCGGATCGCCGACCTCAGGCGCGATCAACCGGAAGCGGCCGAAGCATGGCGACTTGCCGTCCGGCAGGCATTTCAGGCCAGCTTTGCCGCCGGTTATCACGCCGTCGGGTTGGTTCGTGATGAGTCCTCGGGTGAGCGCCGTTGCTATTATGAACTCGATCGCCCCGAAGGCCGGGGATGAGCCGCCCTCGGACCGGGAACCCGAATCTCCGGGGTCAGCGTCACCGCCTGACACTCCTCCAACCGCCGAACCATCCCCGCGCCGTTCCCTGGGAGATCCCGCCAATCCCCCAGACACACGTTGAATCTTGCGGTATAATCCGAAGTGATTCGTTACCGGGCGATTAGCTCAGTTGGTTAGAGCGCCTGCTTTACACGCAGGATGTCGGGGGTTCGAGTCCCTCATCGCCCATTTGTAAGGTGATTAATGGCAAGGCTTTACGTCGAATCGAAGCGGTTACAAATCCTGCCTCCTACTGCGGTTAGATTTCGGGTTACAATTCCGTCCTCTCGCCGCCACATTCTGCCCCACATTTCTCTTGAGCCAACTCGTACTCAGCCAAACAAACCCTCTGGAATCGACATTCGACCATTCTTCTGGTTCTCCATGTGCCGTGTGACGCATTGGCTCAGATCAGCGACAATTAGGAGGACAGGTCGGTCAGTACAGGGCAATACCCTGTCCGGCTTTTCTGGAGCGCCTCCTGCTACGCACTGAACAAACGGGATGGTCGATTGTTGACGCCGCAGGTATCTGAAATCGGTGCCGGGGAATAGAATAGAAGTATCGCGTTCGAGCTCACCCAATCTCGCGTGACGACCACCGATGGCTCAACTGACTCTCTTCGACTCCGAAGATCGACCTGCCCAGGCCAGGCGGCTGGCCGAGAAACTTCACGGCCTGGCCGAACGGAACGTGTTTTTCGGCACCTCCTCGTGGAAATACGAGGGCTGGCTGGGGGACATCTATAGCAAGGACCGCTACGTCGAGCGGGGGAAGTTCTCTCAGAAGAAGTTTGAGTCCGAATGCTTGCGGGAGTATGCCGAAACATTCCCCGTGGTCGGCGGCGACTTCAGCTTCTACCAGTTTCCCTCCCCCTCTTACTGGGAGACGCTTTTCGACGAGACGCCGTCGACCCTCAAGTTCGGTCTCAAGGTTCCTGAAGAAATCACAGTGCCGAGATGGCCCGGCCACGCCAGGTACGGCACGCGTGCGGGCACCGCCAACCAGGCCTTCCTGGACAACCGTCTTTTCCACGAACAGTTCACCTGGCCGCTGGAACGCTATCGCGATCGGGTCGCGGCCTTGATCTTCGAGTTCGGCACGTTCGCTAAATCCACTTTTCCCAGGCCAGCTGACTTCCTGGCGCGACTCGATCCGTTTCTGGCTTCCGTGTCACGCCATTTTCACTACTCGGTGGAGATCCGCAACTCGGAGTACCTGGGGCCGGATTACTTCTCGCTGCTTCATTCGCATAACACGGCGCACGTTTTCAGCGCGTGGACGCGAATGCCGGAATTGCTCGACCAGATCGACATGCCGGGCGCCTACACGGCCGATTTCACGGTCGTCCGCGCGCTTCTCAAAAAGGGGCGCGCCTACGAGCAAGCCGTCAAGGCGTTCGAGCCCTACAAGCAGATTCAGGAGCCGAACCCCAGGGCGCGCGAGGCGATGCGCCGGATCGCCGAGCGGGCCTGGAAGACCCGCCAGCCCGCATACATCTTCGTGAACAATCGGCTCGAAGGCAACGCGCCGGGCACGATCGAGGCGGTTGCGGACGCGATTGGCGGTTTTAATTAACATGAGATCTTGTCACCGATCGCTGCAAAGACATGAGGTCCGGGGCTTCGAACGCCCCGATCGGACGCTCAGCGCGTTTCGTCGGCCGAGATCGTCTCGCCCCCGGCGCGGCTCATGAGCTTGTTGAGAACCAGCTTGTTGATCGTCTGGTTGACCGGGCGGATGCTGCCGTCGCAGTTCACGAAGTTAACCTGACTGGGATGCTTGCTCATCCAGTACGTGTAGTAGTTGACGCCCTGGATGACGATCGGCTGGTTGAGGGTGCGATCGATGTTGGTCCGGACGCAGCAACTCGTGGCCATGGACCAGTTGCCCGAAATGGTCTCGCCGATCAGGATCGTGTTGGTCGTCCCGTCAGTGATATCGGCGATGCTGACCGTCGAGTTCTGATAGGTCACGCCATTATCGTACAGACAGCAGTAGACATTGGTGGGGTCTTGCGTGGGGCAGTTAGAACCTGAAACCGGAAGGATCATTCCGCCCGCCATGTTGCCCCGGTAGTCCGATGGTCCGATTCGCTGGGTCGAGCCGGTCTGGGTCGTCGTCTCCGGACGTCGGTTCGAAGGGCAGACAAACACATCCAGGGTTCGGCGAATGGCCGTGGAGTTCTCGATATTGGTCGGAGGCAGAAGGTAATTCAGCTCGTTGAAAAGGTTGGTCTGCTCGAGCTTGCCGAAAAGGCTGGGAAGCAACCCCCACATGTAGGTCTGATAAGGGGTCGCGGTCGTCGCGCAGTTGCTGTCGGTGAGCAGGTTGCCGTTCGCGTCGTAAACCGGGGCCTGGCAGTACCAGCCCGAGGGAAAGGCGTTGTACGTATCGTGGTATTGCAGGGCGGCCAGACCTAGCTGCTTGAGGTTGTTCTGGCACTTCGCCCGATTTCCCGCCTCGCGAGCGGACTGAACCGCGGGGAGCAGGAGCGCCACCAGTACGCCAATTATGGCAATGACCACAAGCAGTTCGATGAGGGTGAAGCCGGTCGATGATCGAGGCGGGTTCGGTTTACGCTGCATCGTTGGTTCCTCGGCCCGGCGACAAGAGAACTGCTGCTTTCGGCTCTTTTTATGTTGTAATGGCTAGCTTTTGTACAAGATATACGATTGGCTGACGCGTTGGCAACGACTTGTGTTTCGAATCGTCCACCGATGGCGTCCTCGACGCCCGCCGTCCCCATCCGAGCGGCCGCCTGGTCACTCCGCCGGCGGGGCTTGGTTCATCGCAGCTCCTCCCGGACAGCGCGTCCCACCTCGGCTGTGGTTGCAGTTCCTCCCAGGTCGGGCGTTCTCGAAGCTGGACGGTTGAGAACTCTCGCCACTGCACGGCAAACCCGCTCCGCGGCGGCCGCGGCGCCCACGTGGTCAAGCATCATCGCCACCGACAAGATGGCGGCCAGCGGGTTGGCAATCCCCTTGCCGGCGATGTCGGGGGCCGACCCGTGCACGGGCTCGAACATGCTGGGCGCGCTTCTCTCGGGGTTGAGATTGCCGGAAGCCGCCAGGCCCATGCCACCCTGGAGCACGGCACCCAGATCGGTGATGATGTCGCCGAACATGTTGGTGGTCACGATCACGTCAAACCGTTCCGGATTGACGACCATTCTCATGCAGCAAGCGTCCACGTGCTGATAATCGCACTTGATGTCAGGATAATCACGCGAAATCTCCGTGAAGGCCCGCATCCAGAGGTCGTGGGCGAAGGTCAGGATGTTGGTCTTGGCGACCAAGGTCACCTGGCGCGTCAGGCCGCGATCGATCTCTGCTTTCGTCAACCCCCGAAACGGACCCTGCCTGGCCCGGGCTCTCGCCTGCTCGAAGGCGAACCGCAGAGCGCGATCGACCCCGGCCCTCGTGTTGATCGAGGTCTGGATGGCCACCTCCTCGGCAGTACCCTTGCGAGTGAAGCCGCCCGCGCCCACGTAAAGATCCTCGTTGTTCTCGCGGACGACCACCATGTCGATGTCCTCGGGGCCCTTGCCCCGAATCGGAGTCTCCACGCCGGGATAGAGGCGGACGGGCCGAAGGTTGATGTACTGGTGAAAATCGAACCGCAGCCGCAGCAGAATGCCTTTCTCGAGAATTCCGGGCGCCACCTCGGGGTGGCCAACCGCTCCCAGCATAATCACGTCGCAACCACGTAGCTGCTCGATGACCCCCGCGGGCAAGACCTCGCCCGTCGCCAGGAATCGCTCGCCTCCCAGATCGAACCGCTCAAGCGTGTAGTCGAAGCCTTCGAGTTGAGCCACATCGCCAAGAATCGCAAGACCTTCCGCGATCACCTCGGGACCGATGCCGTCACCCGGAATCACACCGATCTTGAACAACATTGCCTCCGCGGTAGGATCCGAGACGTTGTTTGAATATCATTGGTTTTGTTACGATCATGGACCTCACAATGGGAGGCGTGTCACCGTTCGCCGGTCCGGATCGTAGAATAGCGCCGACGAGTTTGGTTATAATAACACCAGGGTGCCAGCCTCACAAGTGACGGCCGGCGGTGTGGGTCCTTCGTCGACCCTGAGGTGTCGGGTTGAGTCGCGTTGTCAGCCGTGCGGAAGTCGAAAAGAGTGGGGAGAATATCGTTGACAACGCCAGAAGCCGGACGATACTTACTTGCGACGGCGCTGGAATTTCGCGCGGTCTATGAACACTTCCTTGTGTTGATTGTCTAAATAGGATTGTCTAAATAGGCGGTCGGCTCGGCCCCTGATCGGGGGGACGGAGAGCTCGGAGACGGCGGCATGGCCACCTCGGTCGAAGGCAGTTCCCCGGGAAAAGACCCCAGAGGGCTATCGAGTCTCGACGAGACCAATCTGGAAAAATCGATCCTCCGCCGGGGCTTGGCGACCGTGGGCGAGGTCGAGGCCTGCAAGAACCACCGGTCCAAGCTCGCAGCCAAGGACAAGCAATCCTCGCCCAGCCTGCTGGAGCTGATGGTCGATGCCAAGGTCCTCACGCGAAGTCAGATGATCCGCCTGCTCCAAGAGAAAAGCGAAGGAACGCGCAAGCTCGAGATCCCCGGCTATCAGATCATTGAGCGGTTGGGTCGGGGCTCGATGGGGGCCGTCTACAAGGCGAAGCAGATCAGCGTCGATCGGCTGGTGGCCGTCAAGGTGCTGCTCGATTCCCTGGCTCAGAACAAGGAGTTCATCAAGCGATTCGAGCGCGAGGCCAAGATCGCCGCCAAGCTCTCCCACAACAACGTGGTCAATGCGATTGATGCCGGAGAGGCGAGCGGGCGTTTCTTCTTCGTGATGGAATACGTCGAGGGACTGACCATCAGGGACTATCTCGACAAGAACAAGATGTTCGACGAGAAAGAGGCCATCCGGATCGTCCTAGCCGTGGCCGAGGCACTCAAGCATGCCGGCCACCGGGGCCTGATCCATCGCGATATCAAGCCGGAGAACGTGATCCTGACCAAGGACGGCGGCGTCAAGCTTGCCGACCTCGGGCTGGCCCGGCTTACCGACGACGAGAAGTGGGGCCTGGCCGAGGCAGGGATGGCCATTGGTACTCCTTACTACATCAGCCCCGAGCAGGTCCGGGGACAGACTGACATCGATATCCGGGCCGACATCTACAGCCTGGGTGCGACCTTTTACCACATGGTCACGGGCCGGGTTCCCTACGGCGGCGACAACCCCTCGGAAGTGATGCGCAAGCATGTTGACCCACGGGTCCAACTGGTGCCGCCAGACCACCTCAACACCCGGCTTTCCAGCGGCTTGGGCATGGTCATCGAGACAATGCTCGCCAAGAATCGCGAGCATCGCTATTCCATACCGGACGATCTCATTCTCGATCTCAAGTGCCTGTTCCAGGGTGAGAGCCCGATGATCGCCGCGCAGAAGCCGGAAAGTCTCGAAGCGCTCGCTCATGGCGACACCGACATCGACGTGGCAGGCTATGCGGAACCAAGCGAGGAGCAAATGATCGAGCTCGCAGGGATCGTCAACAACCGCAATCAGATCATCGCGACCATCGCCATGCTGCTGGCTGTCTCAGTCATCACCAATCTGATCCTCTTGACGACCCGCTGAAATCGCCCGGGCGGAAGCCGGATCTGCCGCCAGATCAATCAGTTCTTGCTGAAGTCAAACGAGCGGATCGCCTCTTTCCCGAGCGGATCATTCACGAACTTGCGATGGCAGGCCGGGCAAAGATCGAACCGGAAGCCCCTGTGGAGCGTTGAGGATAGCTCGTCCGAGCTGAGTGCCCCCTCACGCTGAAGAACCTGCGAGACTGCTTCCATCGAATCATCCTCAAGATCATCTTCCTTGATTTCGGTCGGGTCAAAACCGGGATAAGCTTCAATCTTCACCACGAACCGACCATCTGTACACATGGTCAAGTCCTTGCCGCAGAGATCGCACGTGAAGTGGACCATCAGCGTTTCATCCCTCAGAATTGATGAGCCGGTCCCAAGTGTCCGGTCCGGTCGAGTTCACAAACTCAATTCTAACCTCGGGGCCAGGGTCCGTCCAAGCCCTGTCTTGCTTATTCCAGGAATCCAGAAACGCGTCGGTTCTGTCAAGGCGAGTATCACGCCGGCCATTCCCAGGGCAGAGCCCATCAGCCCGTAAATCACTTCTACGGGTTGGTACTCGAGTTGGATAACGTGATCTCCGGCCGGTACCGAAACCGACATGAATGTATCTCGATACGTGCTGATCGGGACGGGGTCGCCATCGATCCGGGCGGTCCAGCCAGCGTCCCACGTTTCCCGGATTAGAATCTGATCGCCGGCGGACGCGTGAGTCCGCAAGACGGACCGGCCGGGATCGCGCTGGGCCGAAACGAGCGTGGCCCCCGCCAGGCTGCTGGCCCAGGCCGGCGAGCCCAGCCAGGTGATCCAGACATCGCCCGTTCGCTCGACCCGAGCGAAGCGGCCAGGGGGTGGTGATGCCCCCACCACGGCCTTGACGCATGCGGCTTCCAGACGCTCCCGCGCTCGGTGCACGCCCTCCCACGTAATCTGACTGCGACTGGAGAGACTCTCGGATCCGGGCTCGAACAGCGGTGCAAACCATTGCAGGCTCCGCGCCAGCTCGACCGAATCATAGTTGCGGGGATCGCACAGCCCGAACCGCATGAGCACGTTGGGAGGAAGCTCCTCGCCAATGCCCAGCGCGCGCTGACCGGGCTCGAGCCCGCGGCGTAACCGCGCGATCAAGGGCGGCTCGAAGCCCTGGATTTCCGGAGCGATGGCCGGGTTCAAGCCCATGCCGAAGTAGGCGAGCTCGATCAGTGTCAAGCCGATCAGTACGGGAGGAAGCCTGCTCGCCAGGCCAGGCCCTTGCCTCGCTGCCAGCAGGGCCAGTAAAGCCAGCGCAAGCAGCTCGCAGGCGGCCAGGCCGTAGTAGCGAGGCAGGAACGCCAGTGCCGCCCGAACCTGCCGCTCGCCGCGCGCCTGGTAGGTCGCCATGTCGGCTTGCGGTGCGACCCGGGCGGCCTCGCGGTAGTGCCGTTCCGCTTGGTGGCGGAGCAGCGGCTCGAGCCGGGGAATGAAAATCGCGATCCCGCCCAGAAGTCCAGCTCCCAGTACCCAAACGGCGACCCAGGATCGCGCGAGGTGCTCGCCCTGCGCCAAACCGTCAATCCCGAACGCTCCCAGCAAGCTCAAACTGAATGCGACCCAGAGCGAGAGCCGACGGTTGTCGGTCACGTCGAGCACGGGCAGGGCGCGCAGCAGGTTGTCGACCGGAAAAAGGCGGAACGCGCCCAGCGCCCCGACGACGCCCAGCGCCACGAGGAAGCCGGCCTCGGGCCGGTGGCCGCGCTGGCCGAGCGCCAGAGGCGCCAGCCAGACCAGGGTTGCCAGCCCCGCGTAACCGCCGGCCGATTCGTTCAGGTTGTACACGCCCAGGCCCCGTGCCAGGTTGGGATGGCCGTGTCGCTGGCTGCCATACATGTAGGGAAACGCCATGCAGACGACATCCGGCAGGCGGGGCCGCGACAGTGCCCACCATGCCTTCGTCGCGCGCTGGCGATCGCCCCAGACCGGGCTCTTCGCAAGATAGTAACCCAGCGGAATGATCTGTGCGGCGCCCACGACCAGGCCAAGAGCGATCCCCGCTGCCCACACGAGGACGCGCCGCCCACGATCGCGCCACGACGTGAACGCCACCACGGCCCGCCAGGACGCAAACAGCCCGGCGGCCAGAAGGACATGCGCACTGGTCTGAATGTGCCCACCCACGATCGCCAGCCCGACCACGACCGAGAGCATCCCCGCCCGCCTGGCCCGGGGTTGGTTCAGAACCCCATCGCTTGCCAGCAACAGCCAGGGCAGCCAGATGGCGACCGGAGTCACCGGATAGAGCAACCAGACAACCAAGAACCCGCAGAAGGGATAGACCAGTCCCGCAAACCAACGCCCCCAGTACCCGCACCCCCACGACCGCGCGAGCAAAAACATTCCCAGCCCGGCGATCCAGAGCCGCCCCGCGGCCATCCATGCCAGGGCGCGAGGCACCGTGCCCAGATAGGCGATCAGGTGGAACGGGTCGAACACCGCGCTCTGGCCGCAGGCAAGATGGGGCGCTCCGCACCCCGCGTACGGGTTCCAGAGCGGCAGACGTCCCTGCCGGATCATCGTCCGGTTGAACTCCAGCCACGGCTGGAACTGAAGTACGGGATCCATCAGCAGACGATTGATCGGTTCGTATTCGCCAGTGGCACCACGTCGAAAGCTTGCCTCCACCAGCAGGACATCGGCCGGGCTCAGAATGCGGTCGCCCAGCAACGTCTCGTGAAAATAGACAGTCAGGCAAGCCGCCAGCATCAAGGCAAAGCCCAGCGTTTCTCGAAACGATCCCACGGTGCCTGGCCTCCTTGCCCTGCGGCCGAGCAGAAGTCTTTTTCCTCGCGGACGTTGTAACATAGGTCGGTGAGCCGGAAACCGACAAGCCGAAACGACCGGAATCCGGCCCCCGGACGCGTCGGTCAGCAATCTCATTCCGAGGGCGAGGCGCACTCATTCCGAGGGCGAGGCGCAACTCTGTCTTGAAAGCAAAGCTGAGAAAAGGATAATAGAACTTTTCACACTGTGGAAACTCCAGCGATCCCCCCTCCCGGAGAATGCGTTCGTGGCTGTACCAAAGAGACGTAAATCAATATCAGCAAAGGGAATGCGTAGGAGCCACGACTTCCTGGTCGCTCCCGCACTGAATGTCTGCCCTCAATGTAAGCGCGCGGTTCCGCCCCACAAAGTATGCGAGCTGGTCGAGGAATGCGGCAACGTGCAACGAAGCAAGCCGCACAATCCGCTCGCCAAAGAGAAGGCCAAGAAATAATCTCAGATTCCATGACGACGCGGGCATCGAGCCATCGGAAATCGATCCGTGGCGGATCGCGCGGTCGCGAGGAGAGGATTTAATGGGTCGTGAATGCGAAGTCAGCGGCAAGAAGACCTCGTTCGGCAATCACAAGACCGAGCGCGGCAAGGCCAAGTACCTGGGCGGCGTCGGCAAGAAGACCACTGGCCTGAGCCGCCGTACGTTCAAGCCGAATCTTCAGTGGATTCATGTATGGCTGCCCAACGGGAAGACCCGCTATGTCCGGGTGGCCACGTCGGTGATTCGTTCCGGCCAGTTGACACTCGAGGTTGACGGCAAGGAGCGGACCTTCCCGCTCATCAAGGCGTCCAAGGGCAGCACGGAAGCTCGGAAGAGGCTCAAGAACCTGTATCCGATCTGATCTCCGCAAGTGCACAATCCGGACATTCCAGGGGCGGCTCTGCCCCGGTTTTTTTTCGAACGTTGCCGAACCAGCGACCTATTCCTCCTCTGCGGCCTTCTGCTGCTCGAGCATCACCGGCCGGTGATGATCGCGTCAACAGTGGCGTCGAGCAAGAGCCGCATCTCCAGCCGCTGGAGCCGGCGGGCCAGGATTTCCTGATCGCTTCCCGGCCGGGCCCCGGTGCAGAGGTCGATCATGGCCTGGGAGTCCCAGGCGTCGCGGCCCGCGAGCCGCGCGGTCCAGCGGTCGCCGCCATGCCCTTCCAGGATTGGCCGGGCCGCCTGGGCAAGAGGGCCGAAGATGGCATGGCGGCCGACCCTGCGAAACCAGTAGGCGGCATTGCCGGCATCGGGCTCGCGACGATGAGCGATGCCGTGCCAGTAGGCTGAGAACCGCCGCTCGCCCAGGTCATCGGCGGCCTGCGCGGCCACGTGGCTGGGATCCCAGAAGTCATGGATCTGGAGCAAACCGGCGGCCAGGGCCAGCCGGGCCGGGCGGTTTGAGCCCGGCAGCAGCTTCGCGATCGCCGGCTCTTCGAGAGCGGTCTTGAGCCGGGGACGGGGAGGCGCCTGCTGGATCAAGGCAGGCCCCAGGGCATCGTCGCCGCCCAGGGCCGCGAAGGCCAGGCTCGCCAGCAGATCGACTGCGGCAAGTTCGCTGATACCGGCAGATTCCCCAGCCTCGAGTCGCCCGATGATCTCGGCAACAGGAAGCGCGCTGCCACCGCGAAGCCGTGCCTCTCCGCCGACGCCATCCAGTCGCTCCCAGAGTGATCCCATGCGGCACCTCTTGCTTCTAATTCGGAATTCGGAATGAAGATGAATTCAATTCCACATTCCACATTCCGGAGGAATCATGCCGGACGCTCAGAGACCTTTCCAGTTCTCGATGCTCCAGAGAACGTCCTGGAAAAGGACAAAGATCATCAGACAGACGACCAGCACCAGGCCGACCACGATCCCCGCGCCCAGCGCGGATTCGGGCAGTGGGCGGCCGCGAATCTTCTCGGCCATCAGGAAGAGCATCTGGCCGCCGTCGAGCGGCGGAATCGGCAGAAAGTTGATCACGGCCAGGTTGATGCTCAGGATGCCAAGGAAACGGATCAGGTCGTTTATGCTGGAGCGAGCGGTACTGTAGGCGTATCCGACGATCCTGATGGGGCCGGCTAGCCCCCTGGGGCCCAGCCGTCCCAGCACGAGGTTCCGAATCGTGCCGTAGATGCTCAGGATGTTCTCGATCGTGTCGTCCCAACCGCGTCGCAAGGCCGCGGCAATGGATTGCGGCGGTAGCTTCTGGACCAGCGGCAGGAACACGAGGCCGCGCGATGGGAACCAGATGGGTTCGGGCTCGGCCTTGACCTCGATCGGTTTGGAGCCCTTGTTAACGATCATCGAGACGGTCGTGTCCGAGCTGTACTGGAGGGTCCAGAAGGCCCTGATCCATGCTGGCGATGCCTCGCCGAAAGTGATCGTTTGGGGCTTTGGCGCCGGGGGCTCCGTCTTGCTCCCCTTGAGTTTGGCAACCTCGACGAATCGGGGCGGGGCAATGGTGACCGCGCTGATGACGTCGCCGGCCTTGAGCCCCGCTCTGGCCCCGGGCGAGCCCGGCGCGACGGCCGCGATGCGGGGCCGGATGGCGTAACAGAGTCCCAGGCCGGGAACATCGAGCGCATCGCTGGACGCGGGCATGTCGGTCCATGGGGGTGTGTCATCGGGAGTGACCGTGAGGGTGTGGCCCGTTTTCGAGCCATCCGCCGCGGTCCGCTCCACTTCGAATGTCATCGGCTTGCCCGCATTGTCGTAGCAGATGCTGGGCAGGCGTACCGGGTCGACGTCGTCGCTGCCACCCACCTTGATGATCCGGTCTTCCTTGCGGAAGCCCGCCCGATCGGCCGGCGAGTCTTTCCGGATCGCAGCAATGGGTTCGAAGGTCATGCGGAGTCCGAAATCGACGAAATTCGCCGGAGGGAAGGTGAGATCGAACCGGTTCAGAAGCTTGCCGGGGGCATCCTCGGTTCCTTCACGCCGTTCGATCACGTGAACCAGAGGCTGGTCAGGGAAGCGGGCGAGCAGGCGATGATACTGGACGATGTCCTGGACGGGGGTCGGTTCCTGGCCGGCCGGCCCGACCGCGACCAGAGTATCGACGGTACGCGTGTTTTCCTGGGCCTCGGACTGTGGGTACTGGGGAGGGTTCTTCATGCCCGCAGGGAGCAAAAGAACCAGGAGACTCAGACTGTTGCTGCTATGCACGCCGATTGTGGGTCGATCGGATCCCGCCTCGCGGCGGGGCTGGATGTCCAGCCCGACCAACCCCTCGTGCCCGGGACGCTTCACTTCGAAGTGGAGGGTCTGTCCCTGGCCGCTCAGAACGACCTTGAGCGTCATGCTGTTCCAGCTCAGGTCGCCCCTTCCGTCGATCGCCACGATCTCGTCGCTGGCTCGCATGCCGGCATCATAGGCCGGAGACGCTGGTTCGACCCCGCCAACCATGGCGGGCGTCTCGACCATGCCTTGACCGTAGGCGTACACAAAGCAGCCCAGGCCGAGGATTACGTTCATGATCACGCCGGCAGAGATGATGGCCATCCGCGCTCCGACGCTCTTGTTGCTGTAGGCCCTGGGATCGGTTGACTTGCTGGCCTCATCCGCTGGCTCTTCCCCCAGCATCTTGACGAACCCGCCGAGCGGGACGGCCGCCAGGACATACTCGGTCTCACCGCGTTTGAAGCCCAGCAGCGTGGGCCCGAACCCGATCGAGAACTTCTCGACCTTCACGCCGTTCCACTTGGCGATCAAGAAGTGGCCCAGCTCGTGGATGAATATGACGAAGCCCAGGCCGAACACGACCTTGAAGACGTTCCAGGAGACGTCCCAGAACCAGCTCAGGGTTTCCAACATTGCACCTCCAGGCGAGCCCGCGCATCGACTTTCCATAACTGATCGAGCGAGGGGTGGGAATCAAATGTGTGACTGTCGAGTGCGGCCCGGCAAGCCCGGGGAATGTCCAGAAAGCCGATCTCGCTACCGAGGAAACGTGCCACCGCGGCTTCGTTGGCGGCATTCAGGGCTGCTCCGGCGGTTCCTCCTTGCCGCATCACCTCAAAACCCAGGTCAAGGCAAGGAAACGTCTCGCGGTCGGGGGGCTCGAAGTGGAGAGCGACCGGGCGGGTCAGGTCGAATCGAGGGCCAGGTGCCGGGTAACGGTCAGGATACGTCAGAGCATACTGGATCGGCAGCCGCATGTCCGGCGGAGAGAGTTGAGCGACCACGCTGCCGTCGATGAACTCGACCATCGAATGAACCACGCTCTGGGGATGAATGACCACCTCGATCTGGTCCGGATCAAGCCCGAACAGCCACCGCGCCTCGATGACTTCCAGTGCCTTGTTCATGAGCGTGGCCGAATCGATCGTGATCTTCGGGCCCATCTGCCAGGTCGGGTGCTTGAGCGCCTCGTCCGCGGTCACGGCGGTGAGCTCGCGGCGCGTCTTGCCTCGAAACGGCCCGCCCGAGGAGGTCAGAATAACGCGTCTGACCTCTTTGTGCGCCCCGGCCTGAAGGGCCTGGAAGATTGCCGAATGCTCGCTGTCCACGGGAAGCAGGCTCGCCCCCCGGCTGCGTGCCAGCTCCATCACCTGGGATCCGGCGACGACCAGAGTTTCCTTGTTGGCCAGGGCGACCGTCTTGCCAGCCTCGAGCGCCGCCCAAGTTCCCTCCAAGCCCGCCGCGCCCACGATCGCGCTGAGCACTCGGTCCGTCGCCGGGTCCTGAACCATCCGGACGACGCCTTCAAGGCCTTCGCGAACTTCCACATCCAATCCGCGGAGTTCGCGCCGCACCAGTTCAACCGAGTCCCGGTCCGTCACCGTCACGAATCGGGGCCGAAATCTCCGCGCCTGCTCGATCAGCGATGTTCCGCTTGTGTGGGCGCTGAGCCCCCAGGTCCGGAGCCGCTTCCCGCCGTCATGCTCGACCACATTCAGCGTGCTCCGCCCGATCGAACCGGTCGAGCCCAGGATCACGACACGAGTGTGCGAGTCTCCAGTCTTCATCGACGTCCCCGACCCCCTTGTGTCGTCACCCGGATGTCCTCGATTCGGCGTAGCTCGGCAACGGCAAGGCTCCCGCCGCGCCGAATTCGCACCTGGCTCAGCAGGGGCCGCCTCTTCGCCGGATCTCTCATGCGTCCGAACCCCCGCCCACGGTCCACGACGTCAGCCAGCCAGCCCACCGAAGCTCAATAGCACTATAGGAATTCGCTCTCGACCCGACAAGCAGAGCCCGGACGAGTGGTTGCCTGTCACCCCGCTGAGCTGAATTCGCGACCCCCTTGTCTCGGTGATCCGACAGCCAGGTCAAGAAAGCGGCCCATCCTCCGAGTCGCCATGGTTCGCAAGTAGGTCTGCCGGCTGGGGTGCGGACTCGGTCCCAAAGACCATCAGCAACCACAGTGCAATCAAAAGGGAGTTTCGCAGGTTCAGCAGTAACACCGCTGACATCCATAACGGAACGAGACCGCGGTGGAAGAACACCGGGTAGATCAGGAACGTGAGCACACAGATCAGGGCATACAGCGGCCGGGCGCGACGGCCAAGGGAGCCGCTCATCACGAGAATGAATGGCAGGACCCAGATGATAAACTGGGGGGAAAAGACCGGAGCTGTCAGGATCAAGCCCAGAATGAGCGCACCCGCGCATTGCATTCCGGAGCGGCGTCTCGACCGGACGAACGGCACAAGAGTGAACACCAAAGCAAGCAACTGGACGTACCGTGAGGCGGCGACAGCGGCTGGTGCCATGGCGCATTGGAGTTCGTATGAGCCGTGACCCGGTTCCGCGACCATGGGTTCGCCGGTCAGCCGGCCGAGGAGCATGAGGGGACCTGCGTACAGGGACCCGATCTCCAGCCCCCGTTCGGCATGATAAAGTATCGAGGTCATCAAGCCCGGACCTCCCAGGAGATACCACAGCGCCACACCAAGTACCGACGAGCCAACGAAGGCGATCGAACCGCGGAGCCATGTCTCTCGCGGGCGGCAAAGCTCCCGAAGGCCCGCGGGGATGGCAACCAGCACGGGAAAGATTTTGACCAAGCCGCCCAGCCCCGCAAGGATGCCGCCCACGATCGGCCGGCTCCCGAACCACTCCACCGTGGCGAGGAAGGCCAAGAGTGCCGGGACGAGGTCGATCCTGGAGACGATCATTCGGCTCAGGAAAAAATAACAGAGAAAGTACCAGGCCAGCCGGCGTGGGACCGCAGCGAGACCCTCGCGCCTGCCAACTTGCCAGGCGAGCACCTGCAGCATCAGAGCGTTGATCAAGAGCATTTCTGCAATGTAAGCGCACCGGTAAGCCGGGACGCTACGCCCAGCCAGAATCGGCAGCATGATCTGGGGAAGGGACCCGATGGGGTACTCGAGCAGGAAATCTCGATAGGGAACCTGGCCCTGGCTCACGCGAACAGCGACGAAGTAGTAAAGACCATCGATATTGGCGAACTCGTCGATGCCTCGACCGGTCAAAAGCCAGGGGCTGATCGTCAGCAACAGTGGCACGACACACGCCAGCCCGACGACAGCCGCCAAGCCGATATTTCGTGTGCAAGTTCTCGCATTTTCCCCATTTTCCGAGTTTCTGTGGTAACGGTCTTCCCTCTGGCTGGGTGCGTCCTCGCTTGGCCCTCTCATCAGATTCTTCGCGGCGGAAACCCCTGCCTTCAGGCATGGGGAGGAGCCGCGCCTCCGTGGGTCAAAGAAAACTTCTAATGCGGAATGTGGAATGTGGAATTGAATTCCTCTTCATTCCGCATTCCGCATTCTCGTCAGTCCACCGTCCACCGTCGCGGTGGGGTGACCTCGAACTTGCCGGTGGGGGGGCTGAAGCGGATGCCGACTTGCCAGAGCAAATCGGGCTGGTGTTTGGCCAGCAAATACTTCATGACGACCTCGTCGGAAGGGGGCATGCCCGGGTCTTCGAAGACGACGCAGAGCCGGGCGTGGGGGCGGCGGGTCGAGGCGTCCCAGACTTCGATCAGGCCATGGGGCCGGCGCGGGATTCGGTAGTACTTGTCGCCGTTCTTGACGGTCACGCAGTCGAACTGGCAAAACTCGTGGAACTCCTTGGGTTCGACGACGTTGCGAACAAGCTCCGCGGCGACCAGCTCGGGCACGCCTTGCTGGTAGGCGGCCGCATCCAGGGTGATCGGCTCGTCGGAAGTTGGTTGCGGCGTGCTCTTGCCCTCGATGACCCGGAAGATCTCGGTCTCGACGAGCCGGGCATAGCCCGCCCGTAGCGCGGGGCTGGTGATGACGAGCTGCGGGAACGACGAGGCCACCCGCACCACCTCGTGGGCGAACGCGCTGGCCTCGCGCTGGAGCTTTTCCATCCAGTAGCGAACCATGCGCGCCCGGTCGGCTTCCGCGTAGCGAAACTGTTGCGGCCCGACGTCGGGGATGGCCAGCTCGACCTCGCCTCCGCTGCGGTCGAGTGTTCGGAGGACCGAATCATACGAGGCGTCGCCCCGGACGAATTGCTCGGCGGCCTCGACATGCCCGGTGCGCTTGACGCGGACAACCCGATGCGTTGGGCGAGCCAGGAAAACGACCGTGCGCGCATGCGAATCCACCTGGCTGCGGACGTCGTCGACCTCGATCTCCCAGCGTAGGTATCCGGTCCGGATCATGATCTGCCCGCTCGATGCGATTCTTCGTGGCCTGTACCCCGCGAGAAATGATGAGCGCTGCCGGGCGATTCAGCCGCCCTGGATGGCCGGCACGATCAGAATCTCCGCCGCGGTGGCGTCGAACTGGCGGATCGCACGGCTCTGTCCGGGTCCGTCGAGCCTGAAGGCAAGCCGCCCGGCTGTGTAGTGTTCGGTGAAGACCGCATGGGCGCTGGCAACAGTCTCCGGCAGGTCCTTGTCCCATTCGGCGAGCGTCAGGTCGCCGTGTCCCGTCTTGAGCAGTCGCAGCTTGGCCATGGCCTGAGCTCTCCTTTACTCTCGGTTCGCAGTCCGGTTTGCGCTAGTTCTTCTGGAGACAGACAGGGCAGCCACTCGAGGAGGTGATGCCAAACGATCTCAAGGAATAAGAACGCCGGTGCCAGAAAACACCGGCGGCTCTGATCCTCACTCCCTACTCAATTGTAGTCGACGAGGCAAAGACCAGCCAGACAACTCGGGAACCACGCTCGAGCTTTCCTGAGCCAAAGTCATGTCTCAGGCCCCGGCGGCGGCTGCGTCGCGGATCTTCTTCGCCGCCTTCTGAGGCTTGACCCGCCGCTTGCCGAAGGTGCCCTTGAACAACTTACCCCGCTTGGAACGCTTGTCACCTTTGCCCATGATCCCGTTTCTCCCAGGAATAGCCGACGGATTGCGCCTGAGTGTCCATGGCCTTGCACTATTGCAGGCGGACTATGAAGAGCCATTCAGCCCACATTCGGTCGGAGCTTGATCGTTGTCCTCGAGTTTCTTGGCGTCGCTGATTAGGATTGGTACAGTCCGACGTTTGTCGTGAGTCCCATCTATCTTTCCCGGTTCTCGGCGGGAGGAGACCCCTCGATGCCCCGTCGCCGTCTGATCGTTGAAGCCGGCGCCTTGCTCGCGTGGCTCGTGGCGGCCGGTTGCGGCTCCAATTCCACGCCGGCGGCAAAGCCCGCGGCCGGGCTCTCCGCGCCAGCCAGTCCCGTTCTTGCCACCCCCGCAATCGAGGGCGTTGCGAGCCCGAAGCCGATTCAGGCCCAAGCCCCGACGGCCCCTTTACGAGCGCCGGTGCTCACGATCAGTCCCGAGGCTGCTACGATAACGGCGGACGACCCCGGTGTGCAACTGCTGCTGCGCCGGCAATCCGCCGACGGCACGGTCAAGGACCTGACAGGGCTGGTGGCCTGGCGGGTCGATCCGCCGGGATTCGGGGCGATCGAGGCCGGCGGCTATCTCCGTCCGCTCGCCGCCGACAACGTCTCGGTCAAGGCCGTGTTTCGAAGGTGAACGCTCTGCCGCCACTGAAAGTGGTGCTGCTTCTGGGCAACGCATGCCTTTCCCCGACTACGTTAGAGCCCAAGGGCCCGTTCCGACCCCGTGGACCCAAGCGGCTGTCCTTTTACCTCAAGCTGGGCATCGACCCCCGAGCACAAGTTCGAGGCACCAGACGGCCGACCGATCCGCCTCGTCGACAACGCTCAGCCGCCGCGCGAGCTGCTGTAGTAGTCAAGGTGCGTCGTCGCGAGCTCGACACACTTACGCGTTCGCTGGCAATACGACCTCGCGTCATCTCTCGTGCGGCAAGCGCGTCGCGGTTTTGACCGACGCCCGTTTCTCAGGCGTCTCGACGGGCACCTGCATCGGCCACATCAGCCCCGAGGCCCTGGCCGGCGGTCCCCTGGGAAAGGTCCGCGACGGCGGCCAGATCCGGATCGTCGTCGATCGGATCAACCTCCGGGGCTCGCTCGACCTGGTCGGAGCCGAGGGGCGCGAGTTTGGATCGGCAGAGGATTCTCGAGTCCTCGCCGGCCGCAGTCCCCGCCTGCGGCTCTCCCCCGATCCCGAGCTCCCCGACGACACCCGCCTCTGGGCGGCCTTGCAGGCAGTCGCCGGCGGCACCTGGGGCGGCTGCGTCCACGACACCGACGCCATCATCGCGGCGCTGCAGGATCGCGCGTGAGGAGCGCTGCCCGGGGAGGGTTCCCTTTTGTTGACTGGATCACCGCCTTGGGAGCAGGTCCGCCACGGCAATCTGGGCGACCGCCTGGCCATCGATGATCAGATCGACAAGCTCGTTCTTCTTGAGAATCGTAAGCGAAGAGTAGCTGCCGTTGGCCGGCCTGGCATAGACCTCGAGTTGGCGGTGAACCAGATTGACGATCCAGTAGATGGGGATTCCCCCGCCTCCATAGATCTCGGCCAGCTTGCGGTCTTCGGCCAGGCTCGACTTCGCGATTTCGACGACCAAGGCGACGTCCGCAGGGTCGGGGTGTCTGTCCTCGTAGTCGTCGATCTCGCCCCGGACCACAGCGAGATCCGGCTCAGGCTCGCTATCCCGCGACGGGATGCGTACAGGCCCCTCGACGCGAGCGTGCCAGCCAGACGGCAAGACGCTCTCGATCGCCCGCCGTGCTCGACCCGATGCGCACATGTAATCCGGTTTCTTGGTCATCTTCGCCACCAATCGCCCTTCGATCAGTTCGATGGGGTCATCTTCACCGATGGTCCCGTCCTCGATCATTCGCTCGTACTCGTCGACCGTGATGGCCGCGGCTTTCGTGCTTGCGGTCGTCATGTCATGCTCTCCGCCGGGTTCCCCCTGCTCGCCTGTCCTCGCTCCAATCTACGCTTCAATGGGGCCAAGGTCCACGTCTCCAGAGTCATTAGCCCGCAGCCCGGGGACGATGGGGCCACCCACGTTTCTCAGACGATGGGGCCACCCACGTTACTCGGGTGCTAGAAAGTGGGTGGCCCCGCCGCTCCGTGGCCCTGCTAGAATAGCTTCCAGGGTCGGGACGACTGTGCCGGAGCGCTCCGACGCGGCGGCCCGTTACGGCTTGGGTGAGCAGGTCCGCGGCTCATAGTGTTGGCGGGTCGTGCCATTCCGTGCCATTCAGGGTTAAGCTCAATACCGTTGAACTAGCCGTAAGATACGTCCGGAATATGGCTTCCAATTATTCCCCCCTTACGAAGGGGGGATACAGGGGGGTTCCTGCGGCGAGGCGATCCCGCGGGCCTCGGCCGCAAAATCACCCCCCCTACCCCCCCTTCGCAAGGGGGGGACGAATTCGCAATCTCCACCGCGACAGTAGGTTACAGCCAATTCAACGGTATTGGGGTTAAGCTGACGCAGTTGAAAAGTTCTATTCCCGAGGGGATGTCCATGGTGAAGGCCGTCGTGAGTCGTGGCGAAATCCGTCCGCTCGAGCCGTTGCCGGCGGATTGGCAAGAAGGCCAGCCTCTGCGAGTCGAAAAGGAGGACGGCGACGAGACGCCGGTGGAGGAAATCGACCGCGATTTTGCTGTCCTGGCGAGTCTGTGCGCGGCGAGCGAACCGGCGAACGAGGATCAGTTGGAGCGGGCGCTGCGCGAGGCGAGCCGCCAGGCCAAGGAGCAGGTTCGTCGGCAAATGGGGCTTGCCTGATGCCGGACTACCTGCTCGACTGCAACCATCTATCCGCTTCGTTGCGCAGGGTTTCGCCGGTGCGCGAGCGGATCCACCAAGGTCGCAGGGCCGGGCATCGTTTCATTTCTTGCTACCCGGTTCTCTGCGAGCTGGAAGTTGGAATTCAACAGACCCCGAATCCCGACGACAATCGTCGCCGGCTGGCCCAACTCTTGCGCCACGTGCGGCTATGGCCCCTGGATACCGAGACCACCCGGCTCTACGGCGCAGTGTACCTCGAGTTGCGCCGACAGGGCCGCGTTTTGTCGCAGGTAGACATCATGCTGGCAGCCCTTGCGAGACAGCATAAGCTCATCGTCCTGACAACCGATCGGGATTTTGAAGCTCTTGCCGATTTGGCCGTCGAGAATTGGGCAGTCTAG
>JAFAHT010000441.1 GCA_019237095.1 Planctomycetaceae bacterium | reverse complement strand
GAGACGTTGCCCGGCGTTCCGGCTGGAGAAAGCGGGTTGCCTCGACGCGAGGGTGGCCCTTTACTGGCGACCGAGGACTCTCCGCGTCGCGTTTCTTCTTTCGACGGCGGATGGGTGTTGTGAGCGGCGATGTTTGATCCTGTTCTCTCTCAAAGCTGTCAACCGCAAGTCAATGAACGCAAGAGGGACCGACTTTGACGTGTTGTGGTGGAGCTCCGGCTAACGCCCAAGTTAAGCCGCCGTCCTCATAACGTAGCGTGGGCAAGGGGCGTGAACGGGCCCGGAGGAAGGAAGGGCACGATCCCTTGCGCCCCCGGGAGCGTGAAGGCCGGTGGCGTCTGAGGATCCCTGTAGCTCGAGGCGCAGGGCACGTCTTCGCAAGGGTCGTGACCGACTGACGGAGGGACCGGGCACGACCCTTGCGTCCTTCCCACGCGGAGTTATGAGGCGGTCGGCTTCAACGCCTTGTTAGGCGGCCCGGGTTCGGCTGGAAGGCTTGCCATCGGCCAAGGATCTGCAGCGGCCGGCCGTTAGCGACGGAGCAACCTAGTGGGTGACATGATGCGAACGCCCGCCCGACGTCAACTACTCTTGTGCGCTGACGACAATTACTTGTGTGCATC
This sequence comes from Planctomycetaceae bacterium, assembly GCA_019237095.1. GTDB lineage: Bacteria > Planctomycetota > Planctomycetia > Isosphaerales > Isosphaeraceae > Aquisphaera. The sequence continues at coordinate 3,023 of JAFAHT010000441.1, read as the reverse complement.
GGGAACAGGGGTGCAGGGGACGTAGTCCCCGCCGGGGGACCTGGGGGCAGAGCCCCCGGCAGGGGCCCGGGGACAGAGTCCCCAGCCGGAGTCTGAACGGGTCCAGGGCAGCAGCCCTGGCGCGTGGGCCGGCGGTACGCCGGCGGGCCCCACGCGGGGAGCTCGAGGGCGGAGCCCTCGTCTTCAACCGGGCGTAGCCCGGGGACAGCGGCGCTCGGGCCGCCGGCCATCGGGGCGCCAGCCCCGCCCCCCGCGGGGGGCGCGATTTTGTCAAATTTCGTTACGCACATCACTTCGCCGGCGCTTCCTCCAGCGCGGGCTTCGAGCCGTTCCGTTTCTGTGCTTCCTCTTCGCGGATGCTCTTGTTGCTCAATTCGATGATAATCGAATGGTGCACGAGCCGATCGATAGCTGCGGCTGTGGTCATCGGGTCCTTGAAGATCTTGTCCCATTGCGAGAAAACCAAGTTGCTGGTGATCATCACGCTGCGGCGCTCGTACCTCTCTGCCAGGAAGGTGAACAGGACCTCCATCTCGCCGCGTTCCTGCTGCACGTACCCGATGTCGTCCAAGATCACGACGTCGTAGCGATCGAGTGCCTTGAGTTCCTTCTCCAGCCGCAGCTCCCGCTTGGCGATCAAGAGCCGCTGGACCAACTGGTAGGTCGCGATGAAGAGCACCGCCAGGCCGCGGCGGATCAGTTCGAACGCGACGGCACAGCACAGATGGGTCTTCCCCCGGCCCGGAAGCCCGAACACCAAGACGTTCTCGGCGCGGCTGGCGAAGCCGCCCTCGCACAGCGCCGGAACCTGCCTTCTCACCGCCGCCGGGAAGCGGTTCAGGTCCAGCGTGCCCATCGTCTTCTCCCGTGGCAACCCGGACTGCCGTTCCAGCCGCTCGACTTTTCGGTCGCGCCGCTCGCCGTGTTCCAGCTCGCACAGGTGATGGAGGTACTGGCCGAACGTCCAGCCGTTCTTTTCCGCCATGGTCGCCACCTCCTCGTGATGGCTCACGAACGCCGGGAGCTTCAGCCCCCGCAGATACAGGGTCAGCGAATCCTTGGGCCGCAGGTCGTTCGAGGACGGTTTCATCGATCACGCCTCCCCGCCGCACGCCAGCAGCTTGTCGTAGGTCGTGAGGTCGGGAGCCAGAGGCGTAAGCGCGGGCACGGACGGCTTCTCCGGCGCGACCAAGGCCTTCACGTCGTCGAACATCGGACGCTGTCCCTGCTCGAGGAACACCTGGAGTGCGAGTTCCACCTCGTTCTCCATCGTGCTCGCCGCCAGGTGCAAGATCCGCAGATAGTTCAGATCCGCGCTGGACTCCGTGAGCTGCTCGCAGAGGCGGTCGTATGCCTTGCGGAACGTCACCGTGGGGAACATCTCCTCGCGGTACCTGTAGCGCGGAAACGCACCCGGCTTCCGGACCAGCCACCAGATCACGTGCCGGTAGTTGATCCGGTGCTTGTTCTCGCCCAGGAGCCGTTCCACATCCATCTGGTGCTTGCCCATGTAGAACACGCTCAGCCGGTCGTCGTAGGCCCGCACCATCACGGGCTCGCCGATCAGTCGCGACGGCACGGAGTACGAGTTCTTGAGCACGCGGATCGTGCTCCACGAGCTCACCGTCACGTCCCGGTACTCCCGGTATTCCGGCAGTGCGGACACACGGAGCTCCGCCATCACGGCCAGCTCCTCCTTGAGTCTGGCTTCCCGCAGCCGGTTGGCCTTCTCGAGCACGCACTCGAGCCACTTCTCGTACTCGTAGACGCTGTCGAAGTCGCGGCTCCCGCGCATCGCAAGGTGCTGCGCCAGGCGCCGCTTGAGCGCGCCGTTGAGCGCTTCCACGTCGCCGTTCTGGTTCTTCTTGGCGATCTCGATGGTGCGTGGCTTCATCCCGAGGTGCCGCATCAGGGCCTCGTAGTCCGCGTTGAACTTCCGGCGCTCGCCCTCCGCGGTCTCCTCGGCACTGGGCCGGTGCGTCGCGCCCGTCGAGTTGTCGGTCTGATGCCACTGCGGCACCTTGCCCAGCCGGAACACCGCCGCCTGCACGCCCTTGCGCAGTGCCATGATCGACTCCGAGTGACAGATCGTTGCCCACTCCCAGTTGGAGTACGGCAACACCGGGTGGCAGAGCATGTGGGGGAACGGTTCTCCGGCGATGGTGATGCCCAGCTCCGTCGCCCAGGTGAAGTCCGTCTGCATTGCTTCGCCCGGGCGATGCTCCTGAGCGAAGAAGATCTCCTTCGGAGGCCCGTACTGGGCCCGCCACTCCCGGATCCGCCGCTGCAGCGTCCGTAGGTGAGCCAGCTCGTAATGGCCCGGGTGCCGTTCGATCAGGAGTTCCAGCAGCATCAGCGCCTCGAGCTCCGGCGCGTCTACGAGCCGGGGCAGGATCTCGGCCTCCCAGTGCTCCTCGAATGGGTCCTTCCGCGTCCTCCAGGTTCGCGGCACGGCAATCTCCGATGGGAGCCGTCCGGCCTTCAGGTACTTGGTGGCCGTGTTGCGATGCACGTCGGCCTTGGCGGCAGCCAGGCCTACCTTTCCGCACTTCGATCGTTCCTCCATCAGCATCCTCGCTTGGCGATCGCTGATCCTTCGCACCTTGTCCCTCACTTCCCAACAGGGGTTGAGGGGCATGGATACCAGCTTCAGCGGTCAAGTTGGGATGCACACGTGTAGTTGTCGCCGGTGCACACGTGTAATTGTCGCCGGGCACACCACGGGTGGTTAAATAAATCACTAAGCAAGAAATGAACTCAGCTACGGGGCGGAAGACCTCTCCGGATTCAACCAATCTGCCGGTGTCGCGGGAGCCCTGCCACCAAACTCAAACAAGGCCTTCAGCGGGCTCCTGAGCGGCTTTCGGTACATCCACGGGAACCGCGGGAACCATTGGTCCCTACCGCACTCCCGCAGGAGAGTGTCCCAAGTCAGTGAGTCCAGCCAAACGGTTCCCGAGGTTCCCAAGGTTCCCTAATCCAAACTTCCCCCCGCCCACAGAGGTTCTATGCGGCTCTGGGAC
>JAFAHT010000236.1 GCA_019237095.1 Planctomycetaceae bacterium | reverse complement strand
GGTCCGGATCGTGTGCAGCTCGGCGGCACGGCCGGTGATCAGCTTGTGCGGATAGATCTGGTGGCCCGTGTCCCAGATCAGGCGGTCCTGAGAGAAATCGAAGGTCAGGTGCAGGGCCAGGCAGAGCTCGACGACACCGAGATTGCTGGCGAAGTGAGCCGACCGGCGACCGACCACGCCGATCAGCTCGGTTCGCATCTCGGCGGCGAGCTGATCGAGCTCTTTCTCCGACAGCTTTTTGAGGTCAGCCGGCGTGCCGATCCGTGCCAGCAACGAGTCCGCATTCACCATCAACGATCCCTTTCCAAAAGAGCCAGCGCCAGCTCGCGCAGGCGGTGGCCGCGAGAGCCGAGTGGTGCAAGCGCCGCCACGGCCTCGTCGGCAAGCTGCTGGGCCCGGCGACGGCTGCCGTCGATGCCCAGGAACCGCGGGTAAGTCCATTTGCCCAGGCCGGAATCCTTGCCCACGCGCTTGCCCAGCTTGGTCTCGTCCCCCTGAACGTCGAGCAGGTCGTCGACGATCTGGAACGCCAAGCCGACAGCCCGCCCGTAATGGTCCAGGGCCTCTTGGTGAGCCTGGGGGGCATGGGCAATGACCGCCCCCATCTGCAACGGAGCCCGCAGCAGGGCCCCGGTCTTGCGGCGGTGAATGGCCTCGAGCTCGCACAGCGATCCGTCGATCCGCTCATCCAGGGCTTGCTGTTCCGCCTGGAGGTCGGCCATCTGGCCGCCCACCATCCCGGCCGGACCAGCGCCCTCGGCCAGAATCCGAACGCAACGCAGGGCCGCTGACACCGGTTCCACCTCGTGGGCGATCAGCTCGAACGCCAGGGTCAAGAGGGCGTCCCCCGCCAGAATGGCCGTGGCCTCGTCAAATGCCTTGTGACACGTCGCCCGCCCGCGCCGCAGGTCGTCGTTGTCCATCGCAGGCAGGTCATCATGGATCAGCGAATAGGTATGAACCAACTCGAGAGCACAGGCAGCGCCCATCGCCGCCCCGGAATCGCCGCCACAGGCTTCGGTCGCCATCAGGCAAAGCACCGGTCGCAACCGCTTTCCACCCCCCAGCACGCTGTAACGCATCGCCGCTGCCAGCCGGGCCGGCGTGGCCGTCCCGCAACCGGCATCAACTTCCGGCAAACACCGATCCAGTGCATCATCCACCCGATGTCGCGCCTGGTCCAGGTATTCGCGGAGCGAAACATCGATCGATGTCTGGGAGCAACTTGTCATGGGACAGTTCGTTACGTCATGTTCAGCACACCAAGGCGGAGCCGATGCGTGCTGGCGAGCACGGGCCCCTTGGGGCTTCCATCCCCGGCCGCTCGGTGCACTCGATATTGTTGACACTCATGACCAGAATGTCCACATGCCACCTCTTAAAACTTTGTGTTGCAAAGCGACTGACCCGGTTACCCAACCGGCTGGGGCATCTCGCATGTGGTGAGATGGAGGGGATGGAGAAAGATTAAGGTCAGCCAATATTTCACAAGCCCTTTACTTATCAAGTTTTGCGCCCTATGGGAAGAGGGAACTCCGGAAAGCTGGATGAGTTCTTGCCAGGTTCCAGCATACAAGGCGGGCCGGGACAAAGGGGAGAGAACGGGGGTGTTACCAGTTGCAGAGATGCGGAGAGCGTCGAGAAACAAGGGAAGAGAGGGAGCCAACGTGTCTTCCGCCGCTGGGGCTCGCTTCCGCGGCCGATCAGAACGGCGGCTCGAGGGTGTCCGGCTCGGGCCCGGCCAATGGCTTGACTCGCCGTGCGCGGGCCGGCTTCGGAGCTGCGGCTGGTCCGGTCTCCTCCGCGCTTGCGGTCGCATTTGAGCTCGAGCGGCTCCCCGCGTCCTTTTCGACGTTCAATGTCGCCGTGGCGTCGAAGGAGGCGGTGACCGGGTTCCCCTCGAGATCCACGCCGGTCAAGAGCGCGACCGAGCGTTCGGCTCGCTCCAGCAGAGCGTAGCACCGGCTCAAGAGCCGCACGCCGGTTTCGTACTTGGTCAGAGCCGTGGCAAGTTCCGGCTCCCCGCGCTCCAGCGACTCGACAATCTCCTCGAGCTGGCTCACCGCGGCCTCGAAGCGAAGTTCGGTTTCCTCGGGCATGGCTCACTCCCTTTTGTTGTCCCGGTGCCTGGGAATCAGCCTGGGATTGGCGAGGTGGAAACAACCCGGCTAATCAAGTGGCCGGAGGCCAGGCGGGTATGAATCAGGTCGTCGGGCTGGACGTCGCGGGTTGAGCGGACGAGGGTCTTGCCATCGGCCTGGAAGGTGAGGCTATAGCCACGGGTGAGAACCGCCAGAGGGCTGAGGGCATCGAGCGAGGCTGCCAGGCGGGTCAGTCGATGCCGGCGGTCGTCCAGGTTTCTTTGCACACCGTGTTGAGCCCGCTCTGCAAACTGTTCCAGGAGGGCGCGAGCCTCGCGGAGCCTGGTCTGACTGATGTGGTGGATTCGCTCTGCCAGGCGGTCGAGGTGCATGGCGACCTCGCGGCAATCGGGAACGGCCAGCTCGCCGGCCTCGCTGGGCGTCAGGGCGCGTCGGTCCGCGGCGAGGTCGGCCAACGTGACGTCGATCTCGTGGCCCACGGCCGAGACAACCGGTAGGCGAGAGCCTGCGATCGCCCGTGCCACGATCTCTTCATTGAACGCCCGGAGGTCCTCGGCGGACCCTCCGCCGCGGGCGATGATGATAAGCTCGGCGCCTTTGACCCGGTTGGCCAGCGCGATCGCGCTGGCAATTTCAGCACCGGCACCGATACCTTGGACGCGGGCCGGCGCGATCAGGACCTCGGCCGCGGTCCACCGGCGTCCCGTCACCTGGAGCAGATCGCGAACAGCCGCTCCAGTCGGGCTGGTGACAATCACGATTCGCCTTGGATAGCGGGGCAGCGGCCGTTTCCGGCCAGGATCGAAGAGGCCCTCCGCCGCGAGCCGGGCGTGGAGCTGGCGAAAGGCCAGCTCGAGAGCGCCAAGGCCGTCTGGTTCGAGATGGCGGACGACGACCTGGTAGTCTCCCCGAGGGGCATAGAGCGTCAATCGCCCCAGCACCCGCACGGCCAGGCCATCGGACAGATCGAAGGCCAGGCGGTGGGCGTCACCCTTCCACATCACGGCGCGGATCGATGCGGCCTGGTCCCTGAGGCTGAAATAGACATGACCTGACTTGGGTCGCGCCAGGTTTGTGATCTCGCCATGCAGGGCGACATCCGCGAAGTCTGCTTCGAGGGTGTCCTTGATCCGCTGGGTGAGCGAGGAAACCGTCTCGAACCAGGTTCCAAGCGGATCGCTGCCAGGGCGAAACGAGTAGGCGCTCGACATCAGTATCAGTCTGGCGGATTCGGGGATCGAGGTTCGACACGAGTCCAAAGTCTTGCCAAGTCTACCGCGGCCTGAGGCCCATGAACAGGCGATGGCAAGGCCGTCCTTCACGCCCGGCATCCTCATCGCGTAGACGCCGCATTCCGGCGACTGGGTCGCGTCATGCCCGGCGCGCGCTCTGCGCGCGGGACTGAATGATCCGCGACGGAATGATTGAAACAGGGCCAGAGCAAGTGGGCGACGGCCTGAGCGGGCTCGGTGGCGATCCGAGCTTCGAGCTGTTTGAGATAGTCAGCCACGGCCTCGCTCTCCTCGCCGGCGTGAACCCGGCCCACAGCCTCGAGCTCGAGCCGAAACCTGCCGCCGGGAAGATGGATGCAGAAGACATAGAAAACGGGTGCCCGAGTGAGGACGGCCAGCTCGGTCCAGATAGCCAGAAATCGTTGTGCCTGTCCCAGCAGCCGGCCGGGCCGGGTATTGGGTCCTTGCCAGGGGATGTCGCCACAGAGGTAGAGCGCCAGGCCGTCGCGCAGAGCTGCCCGGGCGCGGATCAGGAGTTCGATCGCGTCCGCCGGCGGCAGGTCGCGGCGCAAGGACATCTCGGACTGGGCATAAGGGCCCTGGGCGCTATCGAAGCAGCGAGAGAGCTTGCGCGAGACATGCCAGGGGCGCTGGACCAGGGCACGGACGGGCAGCCGCTTGCGGAACAGCCAGTGCAGCCCGGCGATGTAGGCCCCCAGGTGGCTGCCCACGAGGATGACGCCCACACCGGCCGCGATCGCTCGCTCGAGGTGTTCGTACCCGAGGACTTCAAAACGCTCGAAGACCCGCGCATCCCAACAGCTGTCGAGCGTGTAGTCGCGGGCCAGGAACCTTGCCGTATTGGCCGCCAAGTCGGGCCATAGGTCCTCGATCGGCCCGTCCAGATCGAGAGCGTCGCGGACCCTCATCAAGGTATTCCGCAGCCGCGTTCTTCGCCCCGGCCAGACCAGCGTCCAGATCTGCCCGAGCCTGCGCAGAACCGCGTCGGACCGGCTCGGGCCCAGGGTCCTGAGCAGGGGCAGGAAAAGCTCGTAGAACGCGAACTTCCAGCAGAAGACCCTGCGCAGGAGCTGATTCACGTTCGTGGCCCTTATCGTTGGTCCGCGGCCATGGCCCCCAGCCGCTGGTAGTCGACCTTGTCAGTCGAGGTGGCGGGAAGGCTGCTCATGAAGGTGATCGTGTCCGGAACCATGTAGTTCGGCAAGTAGACCGTGCAATGCCGCTTCATCGCGATGATCGAACGTTTCTGCTCGGGCTTGAGGGCCACGAAGGCGGCGATCGAGACGCCCGATTCGTCGGCCCGGGCCACCACGGCCGCACGGTCGACACCGTCATGGCGATAGAGGGCCGATTCGATCTCACCCAGCTCGATCCTGTAGCCGCGCTTCTTGACCATGCGGTCGCGGCGTCCGTGAAACTGGTAGCAGCTGGCGCCGTCATCGACGACGAGGTCGCCGGTCCGGTACCAGCGCAACTCTTCCGCGTCGATGAAGAAGGCGCAAGCCGCGAGCTCCGGCTGGCCGAAGTAGCCGCGCATGACTCCTGGGCCCGCGATCACCAGCTCACCGAGCGCACCGGCGGGCACGTCCTGGCCCTCCTCGTCCACCACCCGGGCCCGCAGCGGGGGGCAGACCGTGCCGATCGGATAGGGCTCTGTCCGATCGTCGGGGATGGCGGCCGGAATGGGGTGCGCCGTGCAGACATTGGTCTCGGTCGGACCATACAGGTTCCAGAGCCGTGCCGCGGGCCAGAGCTGCCTCAGCCTGCGCAACGGGCCGACCGGGAAGACCTCGCCGGCAAAGAGCACCAGGCGAGGCGCAGCGGAGCCCGGACGATCCAGGCGGCCGTGCCGCGCGAGCAAGGCAAGGATCGAAGGGGCCGAGTACCAGACGCTGATTCGCCCCGCCGCCACGAACTCGCCGAGCAGTTCAGGCTCCTTGGCCAGGCTCTCGCCGATCAGGACCAGTGTTGCCGCGTTGCGGCAGGAGACGAAGAGATCGAAGACCGACAGGTCGAAATGAAACGGGGCATGGGACGAGAAGCGATCGTCATCGGCCCAGGGACCGAGCGTCTCCTGACACCAGTCCAGGAAGGTGAAAGCATTGGCATGCGACAGCATGACTCCCTTGGGCTGGCCTGTCGAACCCGAGGTGAAGAGGATGTAGGCCAGATCATCAGGATCGCGGCAGGGAGCCAGGGGCGACGGCGCGTCGTCGGCCATGATCTCGGTCCAGTGCGCATCGCCCACGCCACTCCCCGCGGGCGGAGTGCCATCAGGCTGAGGCGGTCGGGCATGCGGTTTTTCGGTTTCCTTGATAACGACCAAGATCAGCCGGGGCAGGGGGCCGGACCCCCTCCAGGCGTCTCTCAGCGCGGCGGCAAGGGAGCTGTCGACGACGACCGCCTTGACTCCGGCCGCCGTGAAGATGCTGGCGGCGCGCAGGGCCGGCCCGGTGGGATCGACGGGCACGTAAGCGGCCCCAGAGCGAAGGATGCCGTGAATGGCCGTGACGGTCTGGAGGCTCTTGGGCAGCCACAGGCCCACCCGGTCGCCACGGCCCGCGCCCCAGCGCGCCAGGCGGGTCGCCAGACGATCGGCACCGTGCCTCAGCGCCGCAAACGACAGCGTTCGGCCGTGCTCATCAAGCACGGCCGTGTGATCGGGCCGCCGCGCGGCAGCCTCGTCAAGCAGTCGGCTCAGGTGGAGTCCATCCATGGGCAACGTCCCGTAACAGTCCGGCTCGATTCCCAGAACCGGGGGAAGGAGTGGGGTTGGCAAGAGCGCCGTCGGTTACATTCTCATTCCGGCTCCATCCTGACTTCCGCCCCGGCAGGGTCAGGACTGGCACCTTTGGGCGTGAAGACCGTCTTGCCGATGTCCTTGTTGCTCGTTCGCGCCTCGGGGAACAGCAAGCGATAGCGTGGCTCGTCCTTCACCAGCGAACGGGCCAGCGCCAGGAACAGCCGCCGGTGCCCCAGGGCGTTGGGGTGATCATCCCAGGCGGCGATCTCGAGACTCGCAGGGTCGTATCGGTCGAAGGTGTCGCTAAGGTCGTAGATCGGCAGGGCATGATGGCCGGCGATTGCCTTCAGCCGGGCAACCGACTCGGCCCGCGCCAGGGGCGCATCCGCCTTGCCGACGCGGGGAATGATCGCAATCACCAGCGGTACTCCCGCGGACCGGCACGTACCGGCCAGCGCGCCGAGCGTCGCGTCGTAGAGCTCCCAATAGTGAGGCCGCATCCTGGTCTTGATCTGATCCTTGAAGACCAGCTTTCCCTCGCCGTTGACCTGAAACTGGTCGCGGCTGAGTCCGGCCTGGTCGAGCGTGGCCTTGACGAAATCATAGGTCAGGTCGGCCTGGGTTCGCAGCGCGTCGCACAGATGGATTTGCATCAGCCGCAGGTCGAGCATGGTCGCCGAGTAGACCACCAGGTCCGGGTGAAACGACAGTGCCTTGCGGCGCAGCGTCTCGAGTCGCTGCAGCGGGCTATAGGCGGCGACCGCGAAATTGAGCACCTCGTAGCGCCGGCCCGAATCGATGCCCCGGCGCCGGCCGTGCAAGTTGAGCCATTCCTCGAGCTGGTGGCTGTAGGTTTCCTGAAAGGTCACGCCCCAGCCCATGTCCAGCGAGGCACCGAGCAAGGCGATCCGGAAGGTTCCGGGTGGCTTCTCGAGTGAGACCTCCGCGCTGTGCATGCCGTGAGCGTTGGTAACGAACGGCTGGCCGAAGAGGATCCGGTGCACGCCGGGCATGAGCTCGAACTGAAGGAAGTCGCCGGGCAACAGGCGCGACACGTCGGCGTCGTTAAAGCGCACCCAGCCGTTGGGTTTGCCCATCAAGCGGAGGGCCAGCTCCCCGCGCGCGCCCTCGGGCCCGTCGCCCCCGCCGATCAATCCCTCGTAATAGCCGGCGGCGTGCACCTCGCGCTCGGCTCGGTTGAGCTCGG
>JAFAHT010000206.1 GCA_019237095.1 Planctomycetaceae bacterium | reverse complement strand
GGGTCACAGGCCAAAGTGTTTTCGCTTGCGATAGAGCGTGCTGGGGTCGATGCCGAGGATTCGCGCGGCTTCTTCACGCGTTTCGGTGTCTTCGAGGACGAGCCGGATATGCTCGGCTTCGAGTTGCTCGAGCGTGATCGGTCCGCCCAGGCGCATCGTGGACGTCGGTTTTTCCTGTGTCGCGGTCAGGTCCGTGCTGATCCGGCCAGGAAGATCGCCGGGTTCGATCTCGCGTTTCGTGGCGAAGAGGACTGCCCGCTCGATCGCGTTGCGCAGCTCGCGAAGGTTGCCTGGCCATGCGTAGCTCGAAATTGCGGCCCGGGCTGCGGCCGAGAAGCCGTCGAGCTTGCGTCCGGTCTGACGGCTGAAAAAGGCAAGCAAGTGATTGGCCAGATCGACCCGATCACTACGCAGACGCAAGGGCGGCAGCGTGAACTCGACGACATTGAGCCGGTACAGCAGATCGTCGCGAAATCGGCCGGCTGCTGCCTCGGCCTCAAGGTCGCGGTTGGTCGCGGCGATCAGGCGGACGTCGGCGGTTTGCGTCCGGGTCTCTCCCAAGCGCTCATACTGGCGATCCTGGAGAAACCGCAGTAGCTTGGGCTGCAATGCCAGCGGCAAGTCAGCGATTTCGTCGAGAAACAGAGTCCCGCCCGACGCGGCAGCCACTTTCCCGGACGTGTCTCGCACCGCCCCCGTGAACGCGCCCCGGACGTGCCCGAACATCTCGCTTTGCAGCAGTTCGCTGCTCAGGCTGGGACAGCTCACCGTGACGAACGGACCCTTGGACCTGCGGCTCCAGCCGTGAATCCACCTGGCCAGCACTCCCTTGCCGGTCCCGCTCTCGCCCCTGATCAAAACAACTGCGTCGCTTGGGGCAACGCGGCGGGCCTGCTCGAGAATCGTTGCAAGCTGGGGGTCAGGGCTCTCGAGCACGGCTTCGGGCACCTCGCGCCGGACCTGTTCTTCGAGGTCGGCGACCCGCAGGTGCAGGCTCCGGATGCGCACCACCCGTTCCAGCACCGCGCGAACCTGGACCGGCGTGAACGGCTTGGGCAGAAAGTCGAACGCGCCGCGCCGCATGGCTTCCACTGCGCGATCGATGCTGCCATGAGCCGTGATGATCACGACCGGCAGGTCCGGCCGGCCGCGAAGAACCTGTTCCATCAGCTCAATCCCCGACTCCGTACCCAGCCTCAGATCGACGAGCAAGGCATCGCAAGGCGCCTGCTGAAGCTTCAAAAGCGCGCTAGCCGAGTCGCTGGCCTCCGCCGCCGTGTGGCCCATGGCCTCGAGGGCAACCCTCAGCGTCTGGCGAATGAGTGGTTCGTCGTCAACAATGAGGATGTGCATGGCAGGACCGACCACGGATCGTGTGCAAGTTCTTGGCAGTCTATTGTGGCACACGCGGGCCGGCAAAGGGAATCGGGCCGAATTCTCCGTGGTTGGGGCAGAATTTCACCGGTACTGGACGGGCGTGTGGTAGAGAAAAGTAGAGAATTCTGGAGTTCCGGCAGCCAGCAATACCCGGACCGAGAAACAAGCTGCGTCCCTGTTTCGTTCCCCGCAGCAAGGCGGCTCAATCGTTCAGCGGGTGTCATGGAGTGCTTCCCGGACCATGAGGAACTCGCCCACGTTCTCGAGCGTCAACAGGCCGACGGTTTCTCCCTGGTCCACGACCTGGAGGCAGGGGCCCTGCCCTGCCCTCAGCCGCGCCACGGCAGCGGCCAGCGGGCTGGAGGCCTCGACACTGAAGATTCCCGTCTTGGCATGATCGCCGGCCAAGGCGTCCCGACCAGCGCGCGCCAGACCAGTCAGCAGGTCGGACCGGGTCAAGAGGCCCTGGAACGAGTGGTCTGTGGGCGAGACGACCGGAAAATCATGCTGTGTTCCCGCCAGCAGCAGGTCGGCGGCATGGCCGAGGCTGTCGAACGGCATCAGCGTGTGGTACTCGGTCAGCATGGCCGTGCGGACGGGAACGTCCTTCAGAGCGATTCGCTCCTCGACCTGAGTGGCCTCGGCCTCGGCGCCGATCCAGACAAAAAGCGCGATGAAGAGTAAGAGGAAGTACTGAGGAACGCAAAGCCCCAGCAGGCCAAAGCCGATGGCCATGAACTGGCCGATCGAGGCCGCTAGCCGGGTCGCCCGGGAATAGGGAAGACGCATGGCCAGCAGGGCGCGAAGTACCCGGCCGCCGTCCATCGGAAATGCGGGCAGCATGTTGAACCCGGCCAGGAACGCGTTCACCTCGAGGATCTTGGGCCAGAACCGGGCCTGGACCAGTTGCTGCGGATCACTCACGTCGCCGGGGAACCGAACCTGGAAAACGAAAACGAGCAGACCGACGATAACGACGTTCACCGCAGGTCCGGCCAGCGCGATCAACAACTCCTGGACTGGCCGTTCAGGAATGCGCTGCAGCCGCGCCACGCCGCCGATCGGCAGGAGCGTGATATCACTGGTTGGCACACCAAACCTGCGGGCCACCAGCGCATGGCCCAATTCGTGCAGGACCACGCAGCCGAAGAGGCTAAGAATGAATCCTCCACCCTCAAGTGCCGTGATCAGGTTGTGGCTCTCCATCCAGTAGCCAAGCACGATGGAAGCGATCAGAATGACGAACGTCCAGTGAACGTAGATCGGGATGCCTGCAACCCGACCGAGCTTCCACGACCACGACATGCTTGACACCTCGATACCACGAAGAAAGCCGCTCTGGCTCTAACGAAGCAGCCCGGAAATCACAATCGCGATCACCACGACCAGACGCCCCGCGCACGGTGATCGGGACGACTGTTGATTCTAACCGATCGCCCGGGCTCACCACACCCGTTCCATGAGGCATGCCACCTCATGATTTGACAGGAGCCGGCCATGAACTAGATTCAGAATGCAAGGTGGACCTTCCCCGGAATGAGGATTGTACAGTCCGGCCGAGAAAGTCGGTCGGGCGTGGGGAAGCTGGGTCAAAGGAAGATTGCCTCGGTTACGACTCCGATTCCCGCACCCCAAGTCGTGGCGCTGTGAGACGGATCATGGATGCACGAGGAAAAACGCAGGTCTGCGTCACCACCGTGGCAGGCTCGGAGCCCGTCGCCGGGGCTCAGTCCGCTGCGCCCCTGCTCCTTTATCTGATCGTCGTCCGTGGCGGTATTCCGGGAACGATGCTTCGACTGGCCCAGAAATCCAGCAGCCTCGGCCGCTCGGCCGAGAACACATTTCAGCTCCACGACAGCACAGTGTCGCGGCGGCACGCTGTGATCTCGATCGACGCCGCGGGAACTGCCTGGTTGACGGATCTGGGCAGCACTAACGGTACGTTTGTGAATGGCCGGCGCATCGCCCTACAGACACCGGTCCAGGTTGGGGACGGGTCGCGGATCCAGCTCGGATCGTCAACGCTCCTCAAATATCTGAAGCTTGATCCGTGTGAGGAGGGGTTTCAGCGCGAGCTGTACGAGCGGTCAGTCCGCGACAATCTCACGGGGCTCTACAATCGAGGCTACTTCCTCAGCCAGATCGGCCCGCTCGCCGAGTTGAATTCCATGTGCGAGCTCGGCTTGGCCCTGATCCTCGTGGACCTCGATCATTTCAAGCGGATCAATGACACCCATGGGCACAATGTGGGCGACCTCATCTTGCGCGAGGTGGCCGACGTGCTCCGTGAATCGACCCGCGCCGAGGACCTGGTTGCCCGCTACGGCGGCGAAGAGTTCATCCTGGCCTTGCCAAGCTGCTCCCTGGAGCAAGCGACCGAGCGGGCTGAACGCATCCGCAGCCGCCTGTCCAGCCGCCTGGTCGATGCTTCGCAGGCCCGAGTCGGCGTGACCGCAAGTCTGGGCCTCTCATTTGCTCCCGCGGGCCGGGTTCGCGATGTCACTGCGCTCATCACGGCTGCCGACGAGGCGCTATACGTGGCCAAACGGTCCGGGCGTAATCGGGTGATCACGTCTACGACAACGCTCCGGGAATTCCACCGCAAGACCGAATCCGCCGACGCTTACGTGCTGTTCTAGCCGGCTCCAGCAGGAACGGCAACAGGCCCTCGCAACGGGTTGTAAGGCACGCTATGATCGAGCGAGTTGAGCAGTACGTCGGGGCGACGCTGAACCCGATCGAGCTCGATTGCCGGGAAACACAACATGGCGCAGCCATCCCCGACCTCTGGGCCAGTCCTTCCTCCCCTGAGCCTGGGCGTTTGTAGCTGGAGCCTTCAGGTCCGGAGTATTGCCGAACTCAGGCGGCTGCTCGATCGGCTGGGTATCAACGTGGTACAGATCGCTTGCGGCGACCCGCACCATGCAAGCTGGGACGAGGGAGACGCTTTGCCCGAGACAGCGCGAATCTCGGGAATCATCATGACGGGGGCCATGCTGGGTTTTCCCGGCGAGGATTACACCACTCCCCAGACGATCAAAGTCACAGGAGGATTCGGCAATCCTGCCTGGCGCCCTGAGCGGCTGCAACGGCTCGAGTGGGCGCTCGAGCGAACCCTGGCGCTGGGCCTCAGCGACCTGACGCTGCATGCCGGTTTCCTGCCCGAGCCTGATGATCCTGAGCGATCGGCTTTGCTGGACACTCTGACCAAGGCCGCGGACCTTGCCCAAAAAAGCGGCATCACCCTGGCCTTCGAGACCGGTCAGGAGACCGCTGAGCTGTTGCGTACTACCCTCGACGAGTTGCAATCACCCAACATCAAGATCAACTTCGACCCCGCGAACATGCTGCTTTACGACATGGGCGACCCGATCCGGGCCGTCGAGTTGCTGGGCCCGAGCATCCGTTCCGTGCACGTCAAGGACGCGCGCCGGCCCGGGACAAAAGGCCGCTGGGGTGAAGAGGTGCCGCTTGGCGATGGCGAGGTAGACATTCGCCGCTTCATCAAGGCACTGAAATCTGTCGGCTATCAAGGTCCGCTGGTCGTCGAGAGGGAAGTGGGCGACCAGGCGGGCCGCCTGCGCGAGGTGGCCCGTGGCCTGGACTTCTTGCGCGAGTGCCTGGCCGGCTGACACCGATGTTCGTTCGAAACAAAGAAGGAGCAGGCGGGCGGCCTGCTCCCGGCGTTATACTGGTGTCAGCGCGTGCGCCTTTAAGACCATCAGCTGACCACGCTATCGACCACCTGGGCGAGCTCACGTCCGGCCTCGGTCAAGGCGTAGAAGTTGTGCTTGCCCGATCGCCGAGGCTCAATCAGCCGGCCGTGCCGCAGCAAGGCCAGATGGTGGCTCACGGCGGGCTGGCTCTGCGTGCCGAGGTCGGAACAGAGCTCGGAAACATTTCGTTCTTTTTCACTCAGAAGCATGAGCACTTGCAGCCGTGTCGGGTCGGACACCTGCTTGAGCAGTTCGGCGACCCGGCGAATCTCGGCCAGGGAGCGGCCTGCCGCGGTTGACTTGGCCGACCGGCCCGACGACTTCGTTGAAGGCACTACCATGGCTTTCCTCAACCATCCGTCAACTAAGGGTTTGCGTGAGTTGCGACCGGTTTCGGTCGAAGCACGGTATCGGTAGTTATGTATCGCTAGAGGTCATGATAGGATTATCCGTAGATCTCGTCAAGTCCTTCTGGATCTCTCATTCAATTGATTTCCAGGACAAAGGACCTTCTAGAGATGCCGATGCGTTTGCCCCGTCCTCGCCCCGAGACCCGATCCGGCAAACCAGAACAAAGCAGATCCGACTCATTCATTTTCGGCCCATGCCAGTGCCGCCCCGCGACTTGCCGGCCGGTGCCGCCGGGCTCTTGCTGTTCCGGTTATCTGAACGTATGATGAGATCACGGCGAGAATGCAGTGTCTCTGACGCTCGTCCCATGCGCAGGGATGGTTCGCGATCAGGGTTTCGGACGAAGGTTGTTGAGCGATGGCCGGGGCCACAATTGCCAGGAAGACGACCGGGACGGCTGCCTGCGACGCCGCGTTTCAGCAGTGCATTCATCCCGCCTGTGCCTCAACCTTCTCGATTGACGAGGCGCATTTCTCATGCCCAGCCTGTGGTGATGTGGTTGACGTGGTTTACGACTGGGACCGCCTGCCGGTTCCTGGACGGCTTGCCGATTTCGAGGCCAAGTGGGCTGACCGCTTCGAACCGCTGAACTTCTCCGGCGTCTGGAGATTTCGCGATCTCTTGCCCTTCGCGTCCCCGGACATGGTGGTCACCATAGGCGAAGGACAGACCTTGCTCCAGAAGGCCGACAAGGTCGGGCAGTATGTCGGCATGTCCGCCGGCAACTTGTTGCTGCAGTATGAAGGCATGAATCCTTCGGGAAGCTTCAAAGACAACGGCATGACCGCCGCATTCACTCATGCGCGAATGGTGGGTGCGCGGAGGGTCGCCTGCGCCAGCACCGGCAACACTTCGGCGGCCCTGGCGGTTTATTGCTCGGCAACGGAGTTCGGATTCCGGGCAATCATTTTTATCGGTTCGGGAAAGATCGCCTATGGAAAGCTGGCCCAGGCGCTCGACCATGGCGCCCTGACGATCCAGATCAAGGGCGATTTCGATGATGCCATGCTTCGCGTTCGTCAGGTGTCCGATCGGCTGGGCATTTACCTGATGAACTCGGTGAATCCGTTTCGCCTGGAAGGTCAGAAGACGATCATGTACCGGGTTCTGGAGGGCCTGGGTTGGGAGGTTCCCGATTGGATCGTCGTCCCGGGGGGCAACCTGGGCAACTCGAGCGCCTTTGGAAAGGCGTTCATCGAGCTCTTGCACCTGGGGCTCATCTCGCGGGTGCCTCGACTGGCGGTCATCAACGCGTCCGGAGCCCGTACCCTGGATGAGCTGTTCGGCCAGCGCGGGGTCACCTGGCGAAGTGGTCTCCCGGAAATGGACAAGGTTTCCGGTTACTACAACGAGCTCGATACCAAGCTCCTCAAGGCTTCGACGATCGCTTCGGCCATCGAGATCAACCGGCCGGTCAATCTGAAGAAGTGCTTGCGTGCGCTCGATTTTTGCGACGGAGTGGTGCGGCAGGTCAGCGATCAGGAGATCATGGACGCCAAGGCGCGGGTGGGGGCAGGCGGCCTCGGTTGCGAGCCGGCGAGTGCCGCGAGCGTCGCGGGAGCCAAGCGACTTCGCGAGGAGGGAATCATCGCCGGGTCCGAACGCGTGGTCTGCATTCTCACCGGCCACCAACTCAAAGATCCGACCGCGACCGTCGCCTATCACGGGACCGACCAGGAGAATTTTGACAAGGTTCTGGGCAGCCGCGGCGTCCGCCGCGCCGGGTTCGCAAATCGGCCGGTGATCGTGGCGAATGACCTGGATGACATCATCCGCACGATCGCTCTCTATTCGGAGACGGCGGTGGCGCCGGTTTCCGGTTGAACCGGCCAGCAGCGGCTGCTCGAGGCGGACAGAAAGGACGAAGAACAGGGTGGACCAGAAGAAGCTGACTCTGGGATTGAACGGGGCGTCCGGCCGGATGGGTCTCCGTCTCGTGTACCTGATCGCCGAGGACCCCCGCGCCAGGCTGGCCTGGGCCATCGAGCGGCCAGGCCATCCCCGCCTGGGCGACGATGCGGGAGCCCTTGCCGGGCTTGCCCACGTGGACGTCAAGCTCTCCACGCTCGACGACCTGACGGGAGAGGTCGACGCCATGATCGATTTTTCCCATCCCTCGGCCACACTCGAGCTGGCGCGTTTCTGTCGCGACCGGACCATCCCCATGGTGGTCGGCACGACGGGCTTCAGTCCCTCGCAACGAAACGAGCTGGAGCAGGTCTCGGTGAAGATTCCGCTACTTGTCTCTCCCAACATGAGCCGGGCGGTGAACCTCTTGATGCGGCTGGTGGGCGAGGCGGCCAGGGCCCTGGGGCAGTCGGCGGATATCGAAATCGTGGAGCGGCATCATCGGCTGAAGAAAGACGCACCCAGCGGCACGGCGCTGCGGCTGGCCGAGATCGCGGCCGAGGCGGCAGGCATCACGCGATTCGTGCACGGCCGCGAGGGTCAGGTGGGACAGCGATCCAGTAATGAAATCGGGGTCCATGCCGTGCGAACCGGCGATGAGCCCGGAGAGCACACTGTCATCTTCGGTCTGATGGGAGAATCGCTCGAACTCAGCCATCGTGCCCTCAACCGCGACGGTTTTGTCCGCGGTGCCATCGACGCCGCCATGTTTCTGGCAGGGAAGCCAGCCGGACTGTACACAATGACCGATGTTCTGGGTTAGCCGCGCGGAAGCTGGAATCGATTGCCCGCACAGGTAGCTTCTGCGGTCCGATTTGCAATCGGACCGGCCAGTCGAAAGGTCAAGTCGATCATGGCTCGTTGTGAACGTGGGTACCTATGCAAGGTTTGCGGCAAAGAGGTCGAAGAGCTCACCGAGTCTGACCTGTATCTTCGTTATGTTCTCGGCGAGGTCGATCCCGAGCTACTGCATAAACTGCCAGAGCGGCACATCCGGTGCAATCCGGTGCTGGCTCAGTTCATCGTGGCACCCGGTTGGCCGTCGATCGCGATCGAGGGGGCCTTCGCCAAGACCGAGCTGGATCCGCAGTTCGTCGCCCTGGAAGAGTCCCGAGTTACGCGGGGCTATCTCCGTCTTCAGGAGCTCGGCCGGCTCGGCTTACCGATCCACGACTATCCACTACCCGAATCGCGCCCGGAAGGACAATCGTCCGAAGCATCGCCACGTTGACGACCGGCGGTGGTCGATCCAGTAGAGGTTCGCTCATGGCATCAGGCTCCTCCCTGCCTCCGGAATCGGCGAAGACGCCCCAGTTCGGGACCGAGATTGCCGGGCCCCCGGCGCAAGCAACGCCGGGGCCAGGGGCCCGGCCAAAAGAGCACGGCGCTGCGGTGCAGCCCCCGGGGTCGAGTAACCGCATCCTTTTCCTGGACGATGACCCCGATCGGGCCAGGGCCTTCCTCGGTCGCCATCCCGAGGCCGTCTGGGTCCAGACCGCCGGGGAATGCATCGCCCGGCTTGCCGAAAGCTGGGATCAGGTGCACCTCGACCATGACCTGGGTGGAGAGATCTTCGTGGACTCGAGCCGGGACGATTGTGGCATGGAAGTCGTCCGCTGGCTCTGCTCCCAGCCTCAAGAGCCGCCGCCCTGCACCTGGTTCTTCATCCACAGCCACAACGCCGATGCGGCCGACCTGATGGTCCGGAGCCTGCGCCAGCACGGCTACCAGGCGGTCTATCGACCATTCGGAATCGACGTGCTCGCCTGGTTTTGCGCCCAAACGCTCGACGAGCCCGATCAGCCGCCGCCAGAACCAATCCAGCCTGCCCCTGCCCCTGACCTGCCTGGCTGGTTGGGCCGGCAGTTCAGACGGTTTCGTCGGACCGCGCCGCCCCGGCCGAACGCCGATCGCGTCGATCTGCCCGGGCATGAGCCGTCATGCGGGAGCAGCAATTTCGAGGCGAAAGAGTCCGGAAATCGTCAGCCAGAGGGAACATGATTCTCGTTTCCCGACCGCCATCGAGGCGGACTTCGGACTCGACAATGTGATTGCGGGTTTCATGATCGTCCCTGCGACCTGTATCATAAGGTGGCCGGGGAAACTCTTCTCGCGGTTTTTCGTATCAGAACCGGGGTTCATGTCGGGAGGGCTGCGTTGAGAACCGTCATCACTGGAGGAGCTGGTTTTATTGGCTCGCATCTCTGCGAGCGCTTCCTCGCCGAGGGGCATGAGGTCATCTGCGTCGACAATCTGCTGACGGGAACGCGGCGGAACATCAATCATCTGGCCGACAACGCCCACTTCCGGTTTCTGGAGCACAATATCTCCGAGCCGGTGGAGATCGACGGCCCGGTGGACAACGTGCTCCATTTCGCCAGCCCCGCCAGCCCGGTCGATTACCTGGCCCATCCAATTCCGACACTCAAGGTGGGCTCGCTCGGCACTCACAACGCCCTGGGGCTGGCCAAGGCGAAGAATGCCCAGTTCTTGCTGGCCAGCACGTCGGAAATTTACGGTGACCCGGAGATTCACCCCCAACGCGAGGATTACTGGGGCAATGTCAATCCGATCGGTCCGCGGGGCTGCTACGACGAGGCCAAGCGGTTCGCCGAGGCGATCACCATGGCCTATCACAGGTTTCATGGCGTGAGGACCCGGATTGTCCGCATCTTCAATACCTACGGGCCCCGGATGCGGCTGAACGACGGCCGGGTGCTGCCCAACTTCATCAACCAGGCACTCCGCGGAGAGCCGATCACGATCTACGGCAAGGGCGACCAGACGCGCAGCTTCTGCTACGTGAGCGACCTGGTGGAGGGCATTTACCGGCTGCTCAACGTCGACCATTCCTTGCCGGTGAATCTGGGGAACCCGACCGAGATCACCGTGCATCAGCTCGCTCTTGAGATTATCGCCCTGGTCGAGGGCACGAAGAGCAAGATCGTCTACCACGACCTGCCCGAGGACGATCCCAAGCGCCGCCGGCCCGACATCACAAAGGCGCAGACACTCCTGGGCTGGAACCCCACCGTCGACCGAAGCGTCGGGTTTCGGAGAACCCTCGAGTACTTCCGCTCCGTGTTGTGAGCAAGGCCGGCCTAAGAAAAAGCCCGATCAGCCCGGATGCACGTCGCAACTGGTCTCTGTCGGTCGGAGATCGGCGAACCAATACTTGTCTCGCTCAACGACATTGCCTACGGTCACAGGGATCTCGGCGCTGAACTCTGGGCAGCGGTAACAGAACGTGTGAAACTCGCCCCGTTCGCCGCAGGGATCGACACCTGGGGGCAGGTCCGCCAGGAGCCTCTCGTCGTACTGCCGACCGACGAACCGCTCGCTCAACTGCTTCGGGTCCACGCAGGTCAGCACCGCCCGTATACCAGCATCCAGCATTTGACGAGCCAGGCCGGGCGTGTCGTCTGAGGTAGTCCAGATCGGGAACAACGGCTCCACGCCGGTCCCCTCCAGGAGTCGGACCCGGTACTCCCGGATGTCGGCGAGGAACAGGTCGCCGAACGCAATCTGAGTGACACCGGAAGCCTTCGCCTCGGCGATCGCCGCCTTCATGCGTTCCTCGTAGATCTCGTTCGAGCAAGGGTACGGCAGCATCACCGAGACGAGAGGCAGACTGGCCGCAGCCGCCTGAGCTTCGACCAGTTCCCGCCGCACGGCGTGCATGGCAACCCGGTCGAACGCTTCGTTGAACGTCGTCAGGAGCCCGACGACTTCGAGGCCGGGTTGCTGGTGAAGGACGTGCAACGCCCAGGCGCTGTCCTTGCCGGAACTCCAGGAGAGCAGGACGTTCTGTCTTGGAATGGTCATCATCATTTCTCGGGGCTTTGGTTCGTTGGTCCTTGCCGGGAGACAAAGGCTTGCTGAATGATAGTCACGGGAAGACAGGTTTAGCACGACGACTGCTTACAAGCCCCTAGCTTTAGCTATGGGGTGACTTGACGACACCCGGAGCCTCGGGTAAGGTTCACCAGTTCGCGCAGGGTCGGGATTGATGGCCGGGCTGATCGATCGGATCGTCCCCAAGACGACCCGGGGATTCCCGCAACGGTGCAGAGCCATGCGACTTCTGCTCACCACCTCAGCCTTACGCCGAGCCTCCCCCAGCCGACGGTCAAGCAGCTCCTGATCGGCCGGTACGCGACATCTCGAAGGAGCCAGGCAGGACGGTCGTGAGCCTTGCTGAAGTCGCGGTCAAGCCTCTGGGTCTTCGCCGTGCGCAACCTCTTGAGCCGGCCGACGCGCGCGGGTCTGGCTCTGGTGGGCCTGTCGATCCCGGTTCTGGGAGTGCTCGGTCTGTTCAGCCTGTCGGGCGGAATTCGCAACCTTCTGGGTGATACGCTCGCCCAGGTCCGGGGCATCCTGGTTCTCCGTGAGAATGCGCCCAGCGATATCTTCAGCGATCTGCCGGCGGAGATGGGCGAAGCTCTCCGGCGCGTTCCGGGAGTCCGCGTCGTCGCACCGCAGATCTGGAAGATCGCGCCCTCGATCGAGGGCCGCAACCTGTTCGCCCGGACGGCCGCCGATTTCCTCGCCCGGCCCCGCGAGCAGTCGCTAGAAGGCATCTTCAACCTGGTCCAGATCGAGGGCAAGGACGTTGCGCAGCATGCCAGGCTGAGGAGCGATGTCTACGGCAGCAAGATGATCGCCAGCGAGCGCGGGGGCGGGCGGTTCCTGAACGACAGCGACCGGGGACAGCCGCGAATCGTCATCAGCACCAAGCTCGCCGCGGACTATCCCGACCGCCAGGGCCATCCCCGCAAGGTTGGCGATAAGCTCGCGATCGGCAACCGGCGCTTCACTATCGTGGGGCTCTACAATACGGGGTCGATGCTGCTGGACAACACGATCCTGATGGACATCGATACGGCCCGGCAGCTCTTGAACGTGAAGGATGAGACGGTCTCGTGCTTTCTGGTCGAACCGGTTGACCCGGCGCGGATCGACGCCATCGCCGAGGCGATCGAGCAGGCAATCCCCGGCGTGGACGCACGGACGATGTCCGAGTTCCAGGCTGGCGCCGGCCAGGTCCTGGGAACGGTCGACATGCTGCTTCTTCTGATCATCGGCCTGTCCCTGATTGTTGGCTCCGTGGGAATTCTCAACACGATGCTCATGAGCACGAGCGAACGATTCGCCGAGTTCGGCATCCTGCGCACCAACGGCTGGTCGCGGGGAGACGTGCTTCACCTGGTGCTAGCCGAGAGCGTTTGCCTGGGCCTGCTGGCCGGGGTGGCCGGCTGTCTGCTGGCGCTGGGCGGAGTGACGGTGGTCAACCGGTTCTTGGGGCACGGCCTGCAACTTGCTCTCACACCCGGCTTGCTGGCCCTGGGCCTTGGCCTGGCGGCGGCGCTGGGCACGCTGGGCGGTCTCTACCCGGCCTGGCGCGCCTCGCGCCTGGCGCCGATGGAGACCATCCGGCTGGGCTCGCGGTGAGCCTGGC
>JAFAHT010000124.1 GCA_019237095.1 Planctomycetaceae bacterium | reverse complement strand
AGCCGGACAGCCAGGCACTCACGGAGGAGCTGAAGCTCCGAATCCGTCGGGATGGGTGCCTCGAGGTCTACCTGGCCGGGCATAAGCGCGACAAAGCCGGGATTTTGATCTAATCGGGTCGAGATGCGCCCCTGCAGTGGTGAGTTTCGCTGCCTGGGTCATCATCCTGTCGGCGGATCAGATCGGAGAGCAGTCTCCGGCGGGCGACTTCCGTGAGCTTTCGGTGAGCATGCGTACCGGCCGGCCTTGCATTGCGGCGATGCCACCGCGGTTGCTCGCGTAGCTCGGCGTCGCGAAGGTCCAGTCGGCCCCGGGGGAGTCCGCGGAACGCGGGGAATGCCGGGAGGGTCGGCCCAGAAGAAATCAGTTGCGTTCTATTGCCAGCCCTTGTATCTTGCAGGTGTGGTCGCCGAAGCCGAGATCCATTACCGTCACCGTACCATCACGCCCGACGACGTCCAGTTCGTTCGGGATCTCCTCGCAGCCGACGCTGGGCTGTCCCGCAGAGCACTCTCTTTGAAGCTGTGCGCCGCCTGGAACTGGGTGCAGCCCAACGGGGCACCACGGGACATGGTGATGCGGGGCTTGCTGCTCGAGCTCGAGCGTCGCGGGCTAATCAAGCTCCCGAAGGCTCGATGGCGAACTCCGGACGGTGGCTTGAGGCAGCGCCAGCCGGAACGCATCCCTCTGCTCCAGTGGCCAGCCGTGGCGGGGCCCGTCTCCCGGCTGCGCCCTCTCGAAATCCGGCAGGTGCGGCGAACTCCGGACGAGGGCCTGTTCAATAGCTTCATTGAAACCTACCACTACCTGGGCTACAGCCGCGTGGTCGGGGAGCACCTCAAGTATCTCATCTGGGCGCAGGGTATTCCCATCGCCTGCCTGGCTTGGTCCTCGGCGCCCCGGCACATCGGATGCCGCGATCGTTTCATTGGCTGGTCGGCTGCGGTGCGACAGCAGAATATCCATCTGCTGGCCTACAACACGCGGTTCCTGATTCTCCCGTGGGCGCGCATTCCTCACCTCGCATCGCACATCTTGGCCTTGGTGGCCCGACAGATCTCCGCCGACTGGAACCAGCTCTACAGGCATCCGATCTGGTTCCTGGAGACCTTTGTTGATCCAGAGCGCTTTCGTGGGACCTGCTATCGCGCAGCCAACTGGATTTACCTCGGGGCCACGACCGGCTTGGGCAAGGACGACCACACGAGGAAGCAGAACCGATCGCTGAAGGAGAGCCTGGGTTACCCGCTGGCGCCGGACTTCCGCAAGAGGTTGGGCGTGGCGTGAAGACCCCGGACCCGCAGATCGTTTCCCTGAGCAGGGAGCAGCTCTTGGCGTGGCAGGATCGCATGCAAGAGCGTCTGCTCCCGGACGCGGCTGGCGATTTTGCGATCCTCCAGGCCCTCTTGGCTGCCTATCTGTTCGTTGTTGCCGCCCTCTCGGCCACTCGGGTCTCGCTCGTCCGGCTGAAGCGGCTCTTTGGTATCGCGCCCAGCGAGAAGAGCCGCAAGATCCTCCCGAAGCCGTCCGGTGAGGACCGGGAAGACGAGAGCGCCTCAGGGGGCGCGGGACATCCCCCGAAGAACGGCGGTGGGAGGCGGAAGGGCCACGGACGCAACGGGGTGGCCGCCTATCCCGAGGCAGAGCGGATTCCGGTGCGTCACGAGACCTTCGTTCCGGGTTTCCCCTGTCCCCACCAAGGCTGCAAGGGTAAGGTATATCGCCTCAAGGAACCCGGTGTGGTGCTCCGGATCATTGGTCAACCGGCGCTGATCGGCAAGATCTGGGAACAGGAGCGATGGCGCTGCAACCTCTGCGAAGATCTCTTCTACGCCACGCTTCCAGCCGAGGCGATCGGGCCTACATTCGACGTGACAGCCGTGGCGATGATCGCGGTCTTGCATTTCGCGAACGGCTTCGCCTTCAAGCGGCTGGAGCAGCATCAAGCCTCGCTGAGGACTCCCGTGCCGGCCTCGGATCAATCGGAAGCGCTCAGCAACGCCTACGCGAAGCTCCGCCCTGTGCTCAAGGAGCTCATTCGGCAGGCCGCCCAGTATGACATCCTGCACAACGATGACACGGGGATGAGGATCCTGGCCCTGCTCGCGGTGATCCGGAACTCCGCGAGCAAGAATCCCAAGGGGCGCACGGGCATCCACACGACGGCCATCGTCGCCGTCTCCTTGACCTTGAACCGCCACATCGTACTGTACTTCACGGGCTCCAAGCACGCCGGAGAGAACTTGGCCAAGGTGCTCGAACAGCGCCAGCCGGAGCTCCCTCCCGCCATCCATCAGTCCGACGGGTTGGATCACAACAAGCCGGGCAAAATTCGTGTCATTGAAGCCAAGTGCTTGACACATGGAAGACGGCAATTCGTGGATGTGATGGGGTCCTTTCCGGAGCAGTGCCAGCGGGTGGTGGAGGATCTGGCGTTGGTCTACCGCACCGATGCTCTCGCCAGGGAGAAGAAGCTCACGCCCGAAGAGCGACTCTGGCTTCACCAGGAGAAGGGCGGGCCTATCATGGAGAAGCTGCACCGGTGGTTGACGGACCAGTTGCTGGAGAAATCCGTCGAGCCGAACTCCGGCTTGGGCAAGGCCATCAAGTACATGCTGAAGCGCTGGGATCGCTTGACGCTCTTCTTATCTAAAGCAGGTGCTCCACTTGATAACAACATAGCCGAGAGAGCGCTCAAGAAGGCCATCCGTCATCGCAAGAACTCGCTCTTCTTCAAGACGAAGAATGGTGCCGCGGTAGGTGATCTCTTCATGAGCCTCATCGAGACCTGTGCGCTCAATCAGGTCAACGCGTTCGATTACCTGACTGCGCTACTCCGGAATGCCCATCGACTTGAGGAGTCACCCGGGTCCTGG
Organism: Planctomycetaceae bacterium; assembly: GCA_019237095.1. Classification (GTDB taxonomy): domain Bacteria; phylum Planctomycetota; class Planctomycetia; order Isosphaerales; family Isosphaeraceae; genus Aquisphaera. Next base: position 1,481 of record JAFAHT010000124.1, on the reverse strand, counting down.
ATGCCCTGGAACTACCAAGCTATGCTCCACGAAGAGGTCACGTCAGCGACTGCGCCCGGGGCGACACCTGAACCGCCGGCCGCCGGAAGCGTTCCCGCTGGATCGCACCCTGCCGCGTGTGAAACGGCCCCGGCGCCCGCGTGTGCCGGCTGAGCGCCGGGGATCTTGCACCGAGAGTTACGAGTTACGGCTGAATGTTCACTGCCCGCGCTCCGGCGCGCCGCTCTTCCTTCATCGACTGGAGCACGGCTGGGGCGATCGGGCGCCACGCGGGAGCCGCCTGGCTGCGTGCCGGATTGCCATTCCAGAGCAGGATCTGGAGCTCTTGTACATCAAGCTGTGCCACTCCTTCCTGACCCTCCTTGGGCCACCAGCGGAACTTGCCAGCGGATAAGCGTTTCTGACACATCCACATCCCCTGGCCATCGTAGACCAGGAGGCGCAGGGCCGTCGCTTTCCGATTGCGGAAGCAGAAGACCGCTCCTCCGAGCGGATCGGATCGAAGAACATCGCGACAGAGGCGGGCCAAGCCATCTGTCCCCTTCCTGAAGTCCACCGGCGCTACGGCGAGGAGAATTCGCATGTGGGGGGTGAGCTGAATCATGCGCCGCACCTCCAGAATGACTGGGCCAAGGAGAGCAGGTCGTTTTGGTCGGCGCCCCAGATCTTCATCCGGCCACCGTCGGGACGTTCCATCTCCACGATCCGCTCCGGCGCGGAAGCCGGCACACACATCGATACCTCGACGAAGGCCGCACTGGCAGCGTCAGCCGGTTGGTGCTCTGAGGCTATGTGCCGCTTGAGGTCGTAGTAATCCAGGTTCAGGGCGCGAGCGATCGGGTTGATTCCGTGGATGCGCGCCAGCGCTGCCGCGCCTTCCCACAGATCCTTGGGAAGGGGGCTGCGCTTTCGATGGCTGCGACGCCAAGACTCGAATCTGCGCTGAAGACCGGTGATGCTGGCCGGTTGGGGTACCTGAGGGTGAGCTTCCATCGTGATCCTCCTTGCTGCGATCGCGCAGCGACGAGGAGGGTACTGGCCCAGTCCTCTGGCGGGTCAGGCACGCTCGCCGAACAGCGCTCCGGAATTCGCGCCGCGATCAGCTCTTACAGGCAAAGAGGTGAGCAGCTACGCATGGGCGCCGAAAGCTCACGGTGGATCGCGCGGAGCCACCGTGACGGTTGAGAAAGAAAGGAGAGCGGAGACATCACCACCAGCCGGGCCGAATAATAGAGTGGGCCAAGCCAGGCCCCGATCAGGCCCATGTCGTGATACAGGGGAAGCCAGCTCACGAAGACATCAGTCGGCTTCGCGTCGATGACTTGTCCCATTGCTCTCAAGTTGGCCAGCAAATTCGCATGTGACAGCACCACGCCCTTCGGATCCCCGGTGCTTCCGGAGGTGTACTGGATGAAGGCAGTATCCGTTGATCCGGCTTTCTCGTGGAACCATGTCCCCTCGCCTTGCGAGAGCTCGCCGAC
>JAFAHT010000549.1 GCA_019237095.1 Planctomycetaceae bacterium | reverse complement strand
AAAGGCGATGGGGTTCGCCCGCAACCGCGACTGCTCATGGAAACCGTGAGCCGTTGCTAATGACCCCTACGGAGCAAGAGCTTCCGTGGGGTCGATCGCCCAGACGACCATGCCCCGCCGGAAGCGCAGCTTCCGCGCGGGGCTTTTTGTTGCTCCTGGCGGAGAGGTACCCATGAGACTGATCACTGTATCTCGGGAGTACGGTGCCGGAGGCGCGGAGGTCGCCAAGAGACTGGCGCTGGACATCGGCTGGACCTTGCTCGACCGGGAATTGATGCACCAGGCGGCGGCAATCGAGCACGTTCCGGATGCTGAGCTCGAGTCACTGGATGAGCAGTCGATCGGTGTCGCCGACCGATTCCGGCTTCATCCACCGCACAACCGCTATATTCATGGTTTGAAGGAGGTCGTTGACCGGGCAGTGGCCCAAGGCAACGTGATCCTGGTCGGGCGGGGCACGAATCAACTGGTGGGCAACCGCGAGGATGCCTTCCATCTTCGACTGGTCGCACCGCGCCCCTGGCGGGCCCGACGCATGGCTGAGCTCGAAGGCTGGAGCCAGGAACAGGCTCTGGCGCGGTGTACCGAGGTGGACCGGACGCGCGAGCGATTCAACCGCTACTTCTTCGGCGCGGCGACCACGCAGCCGGTGCATTATGACCTGGTGCTCAATACCGGGCGAGTTCCCCTCGACAACGTGGTGGCTGGAGTCGCCGCGCTGGTGCGCCAGCAGTGGCCATCACCCGAGGCCGATTCGTCCGCCGAGCGGCGGGTCATAACGTTGACGGGCGAGCTGGGAGCCGGAGACTCCAGCATGGCAGCAACTCTGGCCCAGCGGCTGAAGTTGTCGGTGTTCGACCGTGAGCTGCTCGCGCACGAGGAGCGGCGGCTGGGTGTCAGCCTGGCGGAGCTGGAGCTGGTCGACGAGCGGCCGGCCGGGATCTTCCAGCGGTTTCGTCCGGGCAGCCTGCACCAGCGGTGCTTCGAGACGCTGGCCCAGCTCATGAGGGAGCTTGCTGCCCAGGGAGACGCGCTCTTCGTCGGTCGCGGCGGTTGCCGGTTCCTGGAGGATGACCCTCGGGCGTTTCACGTCCGTCTGGTGGCGGACGCAAAGGTTCGTCTCCGGTGGGTGATGGAGCATCGCTGGCTGGCCGAAGATGCGGCGCGGGCGCTGATCGAACAGACCGACCTGCAACGAGGCCAGTTCTACCAGGGCTTCTTCGGCGCCGATTGGACAGACCCTCTGGGCTATCACGTGACGGTCAACACCGGCCGGTTGCGACCGCAGGGCGTGAACCTGATCGCCCTCATGGCGGAGCAGCATTGGGCACGCGCAGGGCAAACCTGAACCTGCGTCGTGGAAGCTGGAGGCGCATTGTCATGGAAATCGGCTGGGGGATCGCGACTGTGTGGATGGGGCTGGCACTGCTTGCCAGCTTCATCTCTATTCGATTCAAGCTGAGCGTTGCCCTGGTCGAGATTCTCGTTGGGGCCGCGGCGGGGAACATCGCCCTCCTGCTCAACCAGAATCACGTATTCGGTTTGCACTGGAGCCTCGAGTCGAACGAATGGATCAAGTTCCTGGCGGGTTTTGGCAGCATCTTGCTCACCTTCATGGCCGGTGCGGAGATCGAGCCCAGCATCCTGCGCAGGTTCTTCAAGGAGAGTCTGTCCATCGGCGTCGCCAGTTTCGCCGCCCCGTTCATCGGAGCCATACTCTATGCCCGTTACATCAGCGGCTGGGACTGGTCCGCGGCGATGATCTGCGGCATCGCGCTCTCGACGACGTCCGTCGCCGTGGTCTACGCCGTCATGATCGAGACCGGCCTCAACGAGACCGACTTCGGCAAGTTGATCCTGGCTGCCTGCTTCATCACCGATCTGGGGACGGTCCTCGCCCTGGGGGCTTGCTTCGCCAATTACGACTGGCGGTTGCTGGTCTTTGCCGTGGTGGCCGCCGTCGTGCTCTGGCTCGCCCCGGGATTCGTGCGCTGGTTTTTTACACGATTCTCGACGCACGTCAGCGAGCCGGGTGTGAAGATGGTCTTCTTCATCCTCTTTGGTCTGGGAGCGCTGGCCACAATGTCCAACAGCGAGGCGGTGCTTCCCGCCTACATGGTCGGCCTGGCCCTGGCGGGCGTCTTCGCTCATCAACGGGACACCATCCGCCGCCTGCGGACGACCGTCTTTGCCTTTCTCACGCCCTTCTACTTTCTCAACGCAGGCATGAAGGTCCATGCCGCCGCGCTCTGGAGCGGGCTGGGGCTCATCGTGATCCTGCTCGCGGTCAAGCTGGTCACCAAGATGGTCGGCGTGTGGCCGCTCACGCGAATGTTCCGGTTCGGGATCAGGGAGAGCAACTACACGACACTGCTCATGTCGACGGGCCTGACCTTTGGCACCATCAGCGCGCTGTTCGGCTTGACCCACGGTTATACCGACGCGTCGGGCAAGCTTCACACCTACATCAACCAGGAGCAGTATTCCATCCTGGTGACGGTCGTGATCGCCAGCGCCATCGTGCCGACCCTGATCGCGCAGAAGTGGTTCAAGCCCGATCTCGAACCGGTGATTGCGCTCGATGTCGCACCATCCTCCTCGATGGGACCGGCCCCCGGCGCGGATGGTGCCCCGGCCGGTGCGACTCGACCGGCTTCGATTCGCGAAGGATAATCAACCGCAGGCTATCATGAGTTTGGAGCTCGGGGCCGCAAGCAAAGGAGCGAAGCGATGTTCACCAAGATCCTGGTTGCGATTGACGGCTCGCCCGCCAGCGAGAAGGCGCTGGCCGCGGCCGTCGATCTGGCGGCAAATTCCCGGGCCGAGTTGATCGCACTCGGGGTGGTGGAGGTTCCCGAGGTCGTCGGCATGATCGACGAGGTTGATGAGATCCGTCAGGGAACGGAAGCGTACCTTCGCCAGATCAATGAAGCGGCCGTGAACTACGCTCGTAGCCGGGGAGTGGTGCTGCGATCGGTCCTGGTGCGAGGGCACGCGGCCGAGGCGATTGTCAAGTACGCCGAGAGCGAGGGGGTCAATCTGATCGTCGTGGGCCAGCGCGGGCATTCGCGGATCGCACGCTTCTTGCTGGGCAGCACCAGCGACCGGGTTAGCGAGCACAGCCCGTGCTCCGTCATGATCGTGAAATGACGGTGGTCGACGTTCGGGCGATCGAGGATCCAGGGAAGGAAAGGGGATGATCACGTGGAAACTTGGGGTAAGATTCTGGCGTTGTCGGTGGGCGGAGTGGCAGGGGTCAATGCCCGCTACTGGCTCGGTGTGTGGATCAACCGCTGGGCCAGCTCACAGTTCCCCTGGGCGACATTCTCCATCAATGTCTCGGGTGCGTTTGCCATTGGCTTCCTGACCGCGCTCCTGGCCCGGTGGTCGCCGCACTCGCATGTGCGCCTCCTGATCCTGGTCGGCTTCCTCGGCGGCTACACAACCTTCTCGACCTTCGCATTCGAATCAGTGACGCTCTGGCAGCGCGGGGAATCGGTTTTCAGCCTTACCTACATGGCCGGGAGTGTGCTGGCCGGCTGCGCGGCTGTGATCCTCGGCGTCGCACTGGCGCAGGGAATTGTCCAGCCCACTTGGAGTTGGCTGGTGGGGATGAGACAATCGATGGCGTCGGAGGCGACCGACGAGAGCTCCTCAAGGAATCGGGCGGCGGGTCACCCAGATGTCATGGACGTCGAACGGTACCTGGCGGCGGAATCCGACGCTGGGGAGATGGCCCAGTGAATCCTGGGATCGAAAACCGTGAACATTCCACCAGAAGCCACGCTGCTAAGGGTCTTTCTCAACGCCAATGATCGGCTCAGGGGTAAGGCCCTTTACCGCCTGGTCGTCGAGAGCGCTCGTGCAAATCATCTGGCCGGGGCCTCGGTCTTCTTGGTGGATTTCAGCTATGGCGCGCACAAGAAGATTCGCGACGCCAAGAGTGATTATCTCTCCTTCGACATCCCCGTGGTCGTCGAGATCGTCGATTCGATCGCAAAAATCGGCAAGCTGCAAACCGAGCTCGAATCGATGATCGTCGAAGGTCTGGTAGTCACTCGTCCGGTCCAGGTCAGGCACTATGCGGGGCAATCCATTCCGGAAACGGCGGCCGCGAGGACAGCGCAAGCAAAGGCCCCATCCACGACCGTCGTCAGCGGGAGCTCGAGCACGATGAAAATCGAAGGTGAAGCCCAGCGGGTCACCGTCTACATCGGTAACAACGACACCTGGCGCGGCCGCAACCTGGTCACGGCCATTGTCGAGAAGTGCCGGGAACTGGGAATCGCGGGGGCAACGGCGACCGTGGGCGTGATGGGCTTCGGCAAGACCTCCCGCATCCGCCGGGCACACCTGCTGGGGCTCTCGGAAGATCTGCCCGAGCGGATCGAGATCGTCGACCAGCCGGACCGGATCGCCATGCTCCTGCCCGCGCTCGAGGAGCTGGTCCAGGGTGGGCTGATCGTGCTCGAGGACGTCCAGGTCATACGCTACCTCCATGATCCCAAGGGGTCCAAGGCCTGAATTCAACCAACGCTGTTCCTGGGTTGGCCGATTCCGCGGGTCACCAGCCAGAGCAGAGGGATGGCGCCGAGCTGGACGAGCACGGAGAAGCCGATCAGGGTGGGAAGAGATACGTCGTAGAGAATGCCCATTTCCGCACTGCCTGCGAACCAGGCCAGACCGTAGCTCGAATTGAAAACCCCATAGGCAACTCCCCGACGATCCCGCGGGATCATCCCCGCAATCGCGGCGCGAAGGATCGACTCCTGAGCTCCCATACCGATGCCCCAAAGGGCCATGCCGCCGAGCGCGGGGTAGAAACTTCCCAGAAACACCAGCGGGGCAAAAAAGGCCGAGCACAGCACGGCGACGATCAAGGTCGCCAGCCCGAACCTGTCGAAGCAGCGCCCGAACGCGAGTGCCGCCAGGGCATCGACCCCCATGGCAGCGGCATAGAACACGGGGATCCAGCCCGCGGGCACGACGGAGGTCTTGCCGAAGTGGTAAGCGATCAGAGGAAAGTCGGCATAGCCGGCCGCGACCAGGGCGGCGGCGGCCAGGTAGAGCCAGAAGGCGAGCGGGAACCCACGGTCATGGTAAATCGGTGTCGCCGGCTCGAGGTCGCGAGGGCTCGGATAGAGCCATCGGGCCAGCAGGAGAATACCCAGCGTGACGGTCGCGGGGACGAGCAGCACGGTGAATCCCGTCCGGTATTCGCCGCCGGTCGCCAGGACCGCCGCGACGATCAAGGGCCCGACGACCGCACCCGCCTGGTCCATCGCCTCGTGCAGCCCGAAACCCCAGCCATGGCCGACCTGGTGGGTGGCGTGTGAGAGCATGGCATCGCGCGCGGGGGTGCGGATCGCCTTGCCGATCCGTTCGCAGATCATGAGCGCGGCCGCGATCTCCCACCGTCCGGCTAGGGCGAGGAGGGGCACCGCGATCATGTTCAGGCCGTAGCCCACGAGGGTAATCGCCCAGTAGCGCCCCGTCCGATCGGCCAGGTAGCCCGAAGCCAGCCTCAGGGAGTAACCGATCAGCTCGCCCAGCCCCACGATCAGCCCCACTGCGGTCCCGCTCGCCCCGAGCACTGCGAGAAAAGGGCCGGTGACACTCCGAGCCCCCTCGTAGGTCATGTCGGCAAACAGGCTCACAACCCCGAGCAGGACAACGAAACGGATCGCTGTTGTCCGGCCAACGGCCGCGGAGCTTTCTGACACGACTCGCAGATGTCGCATCGTTGTCCTTCTCCCTCTCGCCAGCATTGGTGTGAGCGACGTTGGCCGAAGGTCCGAAGGCTCCGGCGACCCAGATGGTTTGAATCACTTCCTCACGCATACCAACTTGTGGACGACTTCGGGTCGGGTCTCGCATCTGGTCGCTGCGGAAGCCTCTCATGAGTGACCTTGCCCTCCTCGCCACGCCCCAGCTCGATGTACAGGCTGACGAGGAGGACCAAGTCGGCGCTGAGGAGTCCTTCCAGGAGCATGATAGTCAGCACTGTGCCCGCGATCGTTAGCCATTCTTCGACGGGAAGCCCCATGGGACGGTGGGCTCCGGCGAGAGCGCGGGCGACCGCGCGAGGAAGTTCGCACCCCGGTCGAGGCGGACGCAGCAGAACGTCACGCTCATTCTTCCTCTACCAGTCCGGGGTCAGTCGGTTGTCTGGGCCGCTTGCACTTCCTCCTCGGCTCGAGCCGAGATGACCAGGTTTTCCACCGCGATGAGGGCGACTCGTCGGCTGGCCTCGTGCCCGGACAGCGGCCGCATGCGGTCCCACCCCTCGATCACAAGGTCCGGTCCCTGGTCGCTGGAACTGAACTCTTCCTGAAGGGCATACAGAAAGTCACAGGTCGTGTTATCGACGAGTGGCACTCGACCGGAGAGGTGGACTTAGTGACTGTCCCATAAGGTCGGTTCAAGCTGCATCGCGATAGTGGAATTCGGCGTCCGCATCGCAAGGGCGAAGCCGGTGAAACCTCAACTGGATCATGGCCAGCTTGATGAACGATTCCGACGACAGGACGCTCTTCTCTCGG
>JAFAHT010000499.1 GCA_019237095.1 Planctomycetaceae bacterium | reverse complement strand
ATGGGAGGCAAGAACCGGTCAGGCTGCAACGCACGGAGATTGGTTGGCATCTTCTGGATCCGCAGCTCTTTCTGCGCGAAGGTGATGGGCAGGGTCTGGGTCGTGGTGCCAGATCCCAGGAGGCTGAAGCTGCTGCCGGTGGTTGCTAGCATGGTGCGGACTTCCAGTCCTTCGGTCGCGGGAACAAAACGGCGGCGGTCCATCGCGCGGATCTCCTTGGGGGAGAACAGGAAAATCTTCGGCAAGGCGAGGCTTTTGACGAGCCGCGGCTCATCACTCTAAGCGCCAGCTTCGCAATCCCGAACATGTTGAAGGACAAAGCCTTGGAGCTCCGGGCAGGCCCGGCGATCCCGATCAGACCGAGGATGAAGGATCTTCCCGGAGACTTGATGCCGGGAGGGTCCGTCGCTCGTTCTCATTGACGTGCCGATACGGTCCCCTGGTGAGGACTGGCGTTCTCTTACCACAATGCAGGACCTCTGGCTAGTGCGGGTTTGGTTCGCCAAGGAAAGTTCGAAAGCTCGGCGTTCCGCGGCCCGAAGGTCCCATTTTGTCGCTCCTTCCCTGTGTTCCTGGGTATTGAAGACGCTCGCGTTGGAAAGGACACTGTACCCGGAGCACGATCCGGCAAAGCGAGCGATGACCAGCCTTGCGAGGATTCCGGCCTGTTTCTCAGGCAGACTGACTGATGATTCCTTGACGCCCGGCACGTATGATGGTCGGATCGACTCAACGTCATGGCCCGCCTCCTCGGCCTTGTAACCGTCGTCGTCGAGATTCTCGCTCGGCGAAGCTCGCATCTCCATCCAACTCTGGAGGCCCGCATCCATGCCCATTCGCTTCAAGAAGTTGTTGTTGATCGCTCTTTCCGGTTTCCTGCTCCCCCTCGCGCTTCGCGCCCAGGAGCCGCCACCCAGCAAGCCCGCATCGAATGAGGCGACAAAACCCGCGACCGAGGAGCCCGCCAAGGCCGAGGCGAAGGCAGAGCCTGCCAAGGCTCTCACCGACCCGATTGATCGGATCAAGGACGAGGGACTGAACCGGTCGCAGCTCATGACGACGCTTTCCTACCTGACTGACGTGATCGGCCCGCGGCTGACGGGATCACCCAACCTCAAGCGGGCCAGTGAATGGACCTGTCAGACCCTGACCAGGTGGGGTCTGGCCAACGCCCACCTTGAGGCCTGGGGACCGTTCGGCAAGGGCTGGACGCTCAAGCGGTTCTCGGCCCAGGTCATCGAGCCGCAGTGCATTCCGCTGATCGCGTTCCCCAAGGCGTGGTCCCCCTCCACTGATGGCGCGCTCGCGGCGCAAGTCGTCTACTTTGACGCCAAGTCCGAGGCCGATTTTGCAAAGTTCAAGGGGACGGTCAGGGGAACCATCGTGCTCACCGGACCGCCGCGCGAGGTTTCCGCCGGCTTCGAGCCGCTGGCCAAGCGCAGAACCGATAAAGAGCTGCTCGACCTGGCCAACGCTGGCGAGCCGTCGCCGTCCCGCTTCGGCATGGAGGGGCAACCCGGCAACCGGAATCCGAGCCAGAACCCCGATCAGGGCGGTCCACGGGACCGCGCTCCTGGCAGCGGCCCGGCCAGTGCGCAGCCGTCGTCGCGGCGGAATCGGTTCGGCCCCGAGATGCGGGCACAGATGGAATTGGCTCGCAAGAAGTCCAAGTTCCTGGCCGATGAGGGAGCTGCGCTCCTGGTGGACTGCAGTGCCCAAGGCGATGGCGGCACGCTCTTCGTCGCCGGCGCCAGCGTTCCGGGAGCTGCCTTTCCCATGCCGGGCCAGGCACCGACGGCCAGGCCAGTTTCGGCCTGGGACAAGGATGCGCCCAGGATCCCACCGCAGATCGTCGTCGCCAAGGAGCATTACAACCGCCTGGTACGCATGATCGAACAGGGCGAGAAGCTCAAGATGGTCGTGGACATCGCGGCGCAATTCCACGATGACGACCTCATGGCCTACAACACGATCGCAGAGATTCCCGGCTCGGATCTGAAGGACGAGGTTGTCATGCTCGGTGGCCACCTCGACTCCTGGCACAGCGGGACGGGCGCCACCGACAATGCGGCCGGGGTATCCGTGGCGATGGAAGCGGTCCGCATCCTTAAGGCGCTGGACCTCAAGCCGCGGCGGACGATCCGCATCTGTCTTTGGAGCGGCGAGGAGCAAGATCTCCTTGGCTCACGCGCCTACGTGGCGCAGCATTTCGGTAAGGCCTATGATCCCATGGCCGCGATGATGGACACCCCCGAGGCATCTTCGGAGAAGAAGGAGTCGAGCAACGGCAAACCGGCCTCCTCGGATCCCAAGGCCGAGTACGCCAAGTTCTCGGCCTATTTCAACCTCGATAACGGGACCGGCAAGATTCGCGGAGTCTACATGCAGGGTAACGAGGCCGTCCGGCCGATTTTCCGCGAGTGGCTCCAGCCGTTCCGCGAGATGGGCGCCTCGACCTTGACCCTTAACAATACCCACGGCACCGACCATCAGTCGTTTGACGGCGTCGGACTGCCGGGATTCCAGTTCATCCAGGATGAGATCCACTACAGCACGAGGACCCACCACTCGAACCAGGATGTTTTCGATCAGATCCAGGCCGACGATATGAAGCAGGCCGCGGTCATCATGGCCTCGTTCGTCTACAACACCGCGATGCGAGACGAGAAGCTGCCGAGGAAGCCGGAATCGCGCGGATCTCGGTAAGTGCGCAACACAATGCGCGACCGCGCGGCCGCTTTGGCCCATCCGCGCGGCCGTTCTCTCTCCTTGCGTCTCGGCTCAATCAGGCATGGGATAGCGCCGATCCATATCGGCCAGGAAACGCTTGATCTGCCGGGTACCCGTGCGGTGCATTCTCGGGAACTGCTTCTGGAAGCAGATTTCGATTCTCGTGAACACCCGCGGCCAGAGCGTCACGGCGCCCAGCAGTAGGAATGGGGTGCCGACTGGCCCGGGGAGCAAGATGCCGCCCACGCCGGCGACAAGCAGTAGCACTCCTACTTCCCTCGGAAGCACGCCGATCAACTCCGATTGTTCGTCGTTCCACGCTGTTGCCAGCGTGCGCGCATGATTCGCCGCCATCGTCGATCCTCCTTCGAGCGCCCGTCCCGGCTTGATGGATGAATTCCCATCGCCGCGGACAATGGAATCTTCTTGAACCCGGGTGCCGAAATTCCTCATGATCAGGATTCATGTATCCCTGCGAAACTTGGGCCGTACCCGGCGATTGGCTGTGGCCACTGGCTCTGGGGCGCTGGCATCGAAGACGAGTGGGGCTTGATCGAGCACCCGTTCGAGCGAATGGGCCGACTCATCCACGGCGTCTTCAGCCGGCTTGGCACGCCCGTCCGGCCACCACCATTTGGTCGTCAGGCAAAGCACCAGAATGCTGATCCGGACGGTCCAGGCGGCCCAGCGCGGGTAGGCGACGTCGACCCCCTGGTCCATTCTCGTTCTGTAAAAAAACTCGAGATCCTGGACCATCAAGTCGGCAGCGGTGAGCGCGAGCACGGCTGTGCCGAGATACGCAATCCAGCGATAGCGGTTCATGATTTCCACGATCACCGCGCTTAAGAGTAGCAGCATGGAGATCGACAGGAAGAGGCCGAGGATGATGCGGACCGGGTCCGCCTGACTGGCTCCCGCGATGGCTAGCACATTGTCGAGGCTCATGATGAAGTCGGCCATGGCGATCCGCGTAATGGCCTTGGGCAGCGAGGTTGGCGGTGGCATGGTCTGGTCGGTCGAGTCGGCATGCTCCTGGATCAGCTTGCAGGCGATCCAGGCGAGCAGTACAGCACCGGCGAACCGGAGCCCGGGAAAGAGGAGCAGGTGGGCGACAACCAGCGTCAGCACCACGCGCATCACGATCGCCATTCCACAACCCCAGAGCATCGCCTGTCGCCGTTGCCGGGACGGCAGGAGGTGGGCAGCCAGCCCGATGACGACCGCATTGTCGCCCGAAAGCACCAGGTCAAAGAGGATGATCTTGAGGATCGAACCCAGGTAATCAAGCGTCATGGACAAGGCCAGAGTTCCTGCAAGGGGCTGGCATTTCGTGGATCCACTTCGACCCGGTAAGGAGTTCGCCGAACCGCCTTGTCGTTTTGCGCCACCCTCATCAAATCATGGTGCCGACCGGCCGATCAACTGATCGACCCGGCGACTGGCCGCCGCTGCGCCTTCGATGAAACCCCGCACCGCCGCGTTATCGCGGGGGATCGCCTGCGCCACGAAGGCCACCGGGAAGACCAGGCCGTAGGAGACCGTGTATGTGGTGTTGTAGACGGCCCGCGCCAGAAACGCCCCGCTGGCCGACCACGCCCTCGCGGCCGCTGCTCTCGCATCAGCCGCTCCCTGGCGAGCTGCCTGAACCGCGACTTCCATGGTCCCCGATCCAATTGGAAACGATTCAGCGCTCACAGCAGTCGCGGCATCGGCCATCGTTCTGCTCCCCCTTGGAACCACGTCGCAACCGGCAGGTCGATTTCCCGGCGCTCGATGATTTGCGTAAAGCCCAAGTCTATCCGGCGGCTTGCCGAATTCAAACACGAAGTGGGCCCGATCCCCAAAAGCGGTCGATCCTGGTAGCTCTGGCAGCCTGAAAAAGCCCGTTTTTCCGAGAAAGGTGTCTTCACCCAGCCTGGTGTTTCGTCGCACTCACAGTCTCATCGATCGTGGCCAGGCAGACGTTCTGGAGCATTGGCACGGCTTTCCACTCGGCGCCAGTCCAGGCCTGGTGAATCACCGTCACGGCGTCGCCTTCGAGCTGGATCTCAAGAAATCCGGGAAGTCGAAGGCCGGTCGGGTCGCGCATCAGGGGCGCGCCGGCGTTGAGGCAGATCTGGTTTGGCAGCGATGGCGGCTGGAACGCCCAGGCTGCGTGCACATGTCCACAGCAATAGAGGTGCGGGCCGATCCCGGCGAGCCAGGAGCGAACGGCCTGATCGTTGTCCAGCCGCTTGTGGAAAAGTTCACGCTGGTAGCGTACGGGTGCGGCCACGGGGTAGTGGCAGGCCACGATCAAGATCTTGGACCGGGTGTCCGGGTTGGAGGTCATGGCCTGGGCGGCCACGAGTTGATCCACGGGCAACCGTCCGCGCGGCGAGAACCGAGTCCGGGTCGGGTCAAGCCCCAGGATCGCCGTGTCGCTGTCGAGCCGGCGGAGCCACGGAAAAGTCAAAGCTGGCATGAACGCGCCAAACGTGCCCTCGAAGCGGCGGGAACGAAACGAGCGGCCGGTCGTCCGATCATGGTTGCCGGGAACAATCGACACCCGGGCAGGATCGGTCAGCAGCGGGGCCAGCAGGCGCGCTGCCTCGCGAAACTCCGAGGGCAGGGCGGTCGTCGTCAGGTCTCCGGTGATCACAATGTGGTCCGGCTCCAACCCTGCAACCCGGTCCACTACCGCCGCCAGACGATCAAGCCGGAACCGCCTGGCGCGACCCATGAGCAATTCCATCATCCCCAGGGCGCGTCGGCCCAACAAGTGACGCAGGTTCCAGGTATAACGCCAGACGTGAATATCCGAAAGGTGAACGATCTTCATGGGGGTTTTCCAGGGGAAGAGTCAAGAACCAAGCGACCGGCGAGAGCTCGAGCAAGAGCCGGGTGCTCCAGCCTCTCTTCCAGGCTCAATTCCTCACCTGGTCCCTCGGGACAATCACGCGCAGTGCCCGGGGCACCACCTGAACTTCGAGCGGTGTCTCGCCAATCAGCTCGCCGTCACCCTGCACCGGCAAGGGCCGATCGGCGTGGATGGCCACGGCTCGCCGGGCGGTCAGGAGCTGGATGTTGCGGTCTTCCCGGTGCCGGCCTCGGATCACGCTCCAGCCCGCGCTCAGAAAGTTCAGCAGGGTCTGGGCTCGCAAGATGCAGACGTCGATCTGGCCGTCATTGACCCGAACATCGGGCCCCCAGCGCAGTCCCGAAGTGCCCAGGCTGCCGCTGTTGGCCAGCACCACCTGGAGGGCCCTCGGCCGCGCGCGCCGGTCGTCGGCCGCGATCGAGAACCGGTGCGTCCGAAACCCGATGAACCGGGTCGCCGCCGTCCAGATGTACGCCCCATTGCCCAGCCAGCGCTTGTGCTTGACCGTCGTGTCGCGAATCATGAACGCGTCGACGCCAATGCCGATCTGCGTGAAGTAGTGAGTGCCTTTCACCTTCATTGCGTCGATGCTTGTGGTTGTGTTGGGGCCGTTCAACAGGGCGCAGGCGTCCTCCAGCGCAAGTGGGATTCCCAGCTCGCGCGCCAGGACATTCGCCGTGCCGAGCGGGATGATCCCCAGTCGCGCCCCGCTGCCGATCAGGCCGTTGGCCACTACCGAGACCGTACCATCGCCTCCGGCGGCCACCACGGTGTCGAATCCCTGCGCGACCGCCCCCCGGACGATCGCGAGAATATCTTCTCCCGCGCCCGGCTCGTGAATCCGGTACTCCCCGCTTCCCTCCGCCCGGTGAGCTTTCGAGGCCTTGCGGACATCTTCGGGAGAAGAGTTCCCTGACTTCGCGTTGACGATCACGAACACCCGCGACGTTCCGACCTCCGGTGCCATCGCCATGAACTCACTCCCTGCGACTCCATTGCCTTCTCGCTTCGCCAGTCACCGTGCAAGTTTCGGGCCATACTGAGCCGTGGAACGAGGACGGCGGTTCAAAAGAGCACTGCCCGAACCAGCTTCCCCATGAACTCAAGGGTCTCATTCTGCTTTTTCGTACACTTCTATCTGCCACCGCCAGTTCAGGGGGCGTCGGGGAGCCGGGCACTGGCGCAGAAGTTATACAAGACCAACTTTTCGCCGGGACTGGACGGGCGTGCGGTAGAGAAAAGTAGAGAAAATCGGAGTTCAGGGAGCCATCAACGCCCGCGTGGCGACGGTCGCCATGGCTGCCTCGAGGTTTTGGGAAGAGGGCGAGGGGGACATAGGGAGAGGGCGAGGGGGATATAGTGATTGTAAAAGCAATTTGGGCGGTCTGGGGGACCTGGTTCGTTCTGCCTATTAGTCAAACAACCTGGGTTGATCCGACTTTTTCGAGGTACGGCCCCCCTTCCCGTTCGCACTCACCTCAATAGGGCCATCCGCCACTACCGCGGGAGCATCCGGCTCAAACCGAAACTTGCTGGCCTTGAGGTATTCCTCGTCCCGTTCGACGGCGATCCACTTCCGACCCTCCTGCTCGCACACCTGGCCGGTCGTGTTGCTCCCGGCGAACGGGTCCAGGACCAGGTCCCCGGGATTGGTCAGAAACCTGACGAA
>JAFAHT010000119.1 GCA_019237095.1 Planctomycetaceae bacterium | reverse complement strand
GTCGTCCAGCCGGGCGAGCTCGAGTCCGACGCGTGCCGCCGCCGCGCTCATGGAAGTCACTCCGGGGACGACCTCCGTCCTGACTCCGGGGAGGAGCCGGTGGAGTTCCTCGAGGACGTGGAAGGACGTCCCGTAGAAGAGAGGGTCCCCCTCCGTGATCCAGGCCGCGGTCCGGGAGCCTTCCAGTTCGCGAGCGATCTCGGCGACGGCGTCGCGGTACGCACCGCCGACCGCGTCGCGATCGCGGGACATCGGCAGGGCGACCTCCCGGAACTTCCCGGCCGGCAGTCCGAGCAGGCCAACGATGTCACGGGCAATCCCCGGCCGGCCCCCCGTGCCCAAGGGGGTGAAGATCGCGTCCGCCTCGGAGAGAACACGAGCCGCCTTCAGGGTCATTAACTCCGGATCTCCCGGTCCGACCCCGACCGCGTAGAACTTCCCCAGTCCCGCATTAGCGGCCATGATTTCCGCCATTGTGGTCGTGGTGGTGATGGTGATGGTGGTGGTGGTGATCGTGATGGTCATAGTGATGCCCGTGATCGTGGCCATCGTCTTGGCCGATACCGCGGACGTGGTGGTGGTGGCCGACCTGCGGCGCTCCCACGGCGTCTTCGTGGCCGGGAAGCCGCACGCGGTACTTGCAGAGCTCGCAATTCATGTTCGGGCTGCCGTGGACGGTCTCGCTGGCCCGCTCAAGGAATACGTCGAAGAGGAGCGGGTCGGGTTTCAGGTAATCGGCCGAGAGGAATTCCGCCTCAGGATGCAGCGCCGCGAACTCGGCGGTCTGGCGGCGGATGCGCTTTTCGAGGACCCCGGTGAAGAGGAAGAACGGAAAGACGACGATCCGGCCGAAGCCCATCCGGTGGCACCGCTCAAGCGCCTCGGGGACAAGCGGTGAGGTGACGCCGCTGAAGCAGGTCGCCCCCCAACCGAAACCGAGCCCTTCCCAAAGGATCCGCGTCAGCTTTTGGATGTCGGAATTCGAATCCGGGTCGCTGCTGCCGCGGCCGACGACCAGCAGCAGCGTGTCGTCTCTGCCGTGGGCCCGCGCCTGCGCCTCTGCCCCCTCGATTCGCAGCCGGCAGAGGTCGATGATCTTGTGGTGAAGGTGCAGGTGCCGCCCATAGCGAAAGTCGACGCCGGGGTGACGACGGCGAGCCTCGTGGATCTCGCTCGGGATATCGTTTTTCGAGTGTCCGGCGGCCATCAGCATGCCGGGGAGGACGACTACGGATTTCGCCCCGCGCTCGACGCAGCGGTCCAACCCCTCCTGGATCATGGGCCTCGCGAACTCCAGGAAGCCGCACTCGACGATCCGCGACGGCTCATGTTCGCCGAAAAGCTCCACCAGCCTCATGAACTCGCTGGTGCCCTCGGGGTCTCGGCTTCCGTGGCCGACGATGCAGACGGATGAAGTCATGGTTCGATCCTTTCGAGTTCGGCACGGGGGCGCGGCCCCCACATCAGTATTCGATCCCGCACTGGGGGTTTGATCCCGCCGCGATCCGGGTGCTTGATCTGGGTCATGTCGGTCACGAGATCAGCCATCTCAACAGAGTTCGCGCGGTCATTGCCGGTCTTCCGCCGCCGCGAGAGAGGATCTCCAGGTTCGGCAGGCAGCGACGAATCGGGACGCCAGCTCCGGCAGGCCGTCGAAGTGCAGATGCACGTACGAAGCCCAGAGGTTTCGCTCGCACGCTCCTTCGGGCCTGTCGGGAACGTGGCCGTCACGGCCGGTCAATTCGAGGGCCGCAGGGAGGCCGGCCGGGTGGTCGATCCACGACGAATAATGGAACTCGTGACCTCTGATCGCCTCACCCGCCTTGAACAGCCACGAGTCGCGCGCCGCCCGGCCCAGACGGTAGCCCAGCGTCAGACCGCCGGACATCGCCGACCGACCCGGCAGCAACCCGGCCATGGGATGTTCGCGCCCTTGGTCGTCGACGATAGCCTCGGTCAAGTACATCAGGCCGCCGCATTCTGCGTAGATCGGCATCCGCCCGTCGTGCGCATCACGCAAGGCCGC
>JAFAHT010000373.1 GCA_019237095.1 Planctomycetaceae bacterium | reverse complement strand
CGGAGTTATCCACCACGATTCGCAGGCGGATCCCCAGGGATCGAAGGTACGCGCGGTGATCGAACTCGCCGGGATTGAGCGGCCCGGCGACCCGCGCCATCTGACCCGCCAGCTCGACCGGCTGACCGGCGAACAGATCGTTGCGATTGCGATCACCCGCCACGATGACCAGGGTTCGACCTGAAGCGCCTTGTCACAAGCTGCCGTCGGAGATCCCGGTGATCTCCACGACCAGGCGAGTCACAACCCGCTGGGGATCGCCGTGGCCATATCCTTCACTCGTTCGGGTGCCCAGAAGCTCGATGATGACCCCTCGAGCCCATGCCGGCCGCGGCATCTCGCTCGCTCCCCAGCTCAGGTCGTCGGCTGCCAGTTCGTTCCATCGGTAGTGATGCCAGCCACCGCCGATGGCCAGAATCGCCGCGAGCAAGGCCACACTTGATAGCAAGGCACGGCGCAGCCCCAGGCATGCCACGGTGATTGAGGCGAGAGCCAGCGTGATCCATGTGCTCGTCTCGAAAGGGTCGAGATGGCGATCGATCACGATGCCCGCGCTCAGTGCAATCAATACGAGGGCCATGGGAGCCATCGACACGCGTGGGGTGTATGGATCCCCGGCGGTCTGTGAGGAAGCCAGGTTGGGCGCGGCGCTGGGCACGTGGTTCCCTCGGCACGCTGGCATGAGACGGGGGACCAACGCCTTGGGTCCACGGCCGTCGAATCGATGCCCCAGCCGCGAATCGAGGCTATTTCCCGGGACGATCCTATTGATCTTACGCCGAGGGGGGAATCGTTCCAACCAACTATTCCCACCTTCGCGCCGCGTCTCCTGATCTTTTTTCCTCCTGCGGCAAGCCCTGGAGAATTGATCGGTTTCCCGAGATTCTCATGGCTGAGATTGAGCGCTCCGACAACTTGCCTGTCACTTCTGCGGCAGCACGAAGATTCGCACGCTGGACATCAGCCACTGGTCGCCCTTCTTGACGCGAACCTGGTAGAAAGGAACCTTTGGCGAATCAGGCTTGAGGGTGTTGGTGCCGAAGGTTCGGGCGATCACCAGGACGTCGGGGGCGATCAGCTTGGCGTACTCGACGGTATTCCTCGCGTGGCCGTGCCCGCGGGCTTTTCCGTCGCGATCGACGGTCGTTGATCAAGGCCCTTCTCGCCTGGAGGCCGCCGCGGTCGAGTGAGCCGGTGCGGGGCCTGTTGAAGGGGAGCTGGCCATGGGGCTGGGTTTCGTCTCCGCTTTCGCCGGCTCGAGCTTCTTGATCATTCGCAGCAGCGCGCTGTCGGTGGTGAGGATCAGCCGGGTATCACCCTTGAGGGCTTCCTTGTAGGCTTCGAGGGTGCGGACGAAGGTGTAGAAGTCACCGGTCTCACGGATGGCCTTGGCGTAAGAATCGATGATGTCGGCGTCGGCCTTTCCCTTGAGAATGTTGGCCTCCTGCTTGCCTTCGCCCTCGATCTTTTGCACCTCCGCCTGGGTCTTGTTGATGATCTCTTGCTTGCGCTGTTCGCCCTCGCTGGTGGTCTTGGTGGCGATCGCTTCCATCAGCGAGACGGCGCGTTCGAAGGCGGCTTCGCGAACCTGGGGGACGAACTCGATGCGGGACAGGCCGACGTCCACGAGCTCGATGCCGCGGCCCTTGTCCTTGCCGCCGCTCTTGTTGCCGTCCTGGGCCAGGGCGTGCTGGGCTTCCTGCTTGATTTGGTCCATGATCTTGAGCCGGCCCAGGGCGACCGATTCCCTGGCTTCGGGAGGCACGACGAAGTCGGGGATGGCCTGTTCCAGCGCCTTGTCCGGGACATTCTGCCCCGTGGTCGCGGCGGCCGCCGAGGTGGCCGCGGCGATCATCTCGGGTGGAAGTCCCAGAGTGTAGGTCATCTTGCGGTTGGTGCTGCGGACAATCTCGGCAAGGTTGTGCGTGGTGATCGTATCGCGGGCCGTGCTGCGGACGAACTCCTTGACCCGCGACTCGGCATTCTCCACGGACCGGAGCGTCTGCACGAACTGTGCGGGATCGGTGATCCGCCAAACGGCCCATACGGTCACTTCCACTTTCTTGCCGTCGGCCGTGGGAACATCGACCAGCTTCTCGGCCTGGTGTGTCCCGTGCCAGACCTGGAGCGTCTTGGGAAGCCGAAGGACTTCCTGGACGAAGGGCAGCTTCAGGTAGAGTCCTGGCTTGGTCCGGCTGGCAACCGGCTGGCCGAACTGCAAGAGCACGGCCAGCTCCCGCTCGTTGACGGTATAGAAGAGAGTCCCGCTCAGGGGGACGATCAGGACCAGGAACACGCCAATCAGGATGGCGATCCATTGGCGGCGAGTCATGGGTTGAGCTCTCCCTTCGAATCCAGGTTCAAGAGCGGCAGGAACTGCTTGAGGTCGGCATCGATGATGGTCTTGTTCTTCACGCTCTGAAGCAGGTCCTGCATGGCCTCGATGTAGAGCCGCTGGCGGGTGATCTCGGGAGCACGCTGGTAGGCGTGGTACTTGGCCAGGAGCGCCTCGATCTCGCCCTGGGCCTCGGCCCGGCGGCGAGCGGAATAGCCTTCCGCCTCGCGGATGAGCTTGTCCCGGGCGGCCTTCGCTTCGGGGAGCAGCTTGTTCCGCTGCGACTCCGCCTCGTTCTCCAGCTTCTGCTTCTGCTGGATCGAGGCATTGACCTTGTCGAATGCCGGCTTCACCCGGTCGGGCGGGATCACCCTCTGCATTTGCAGGGCGGTGATCGTGATGCCGCAGGCGTAGGCGTCGAGGATACGCTGGGTGTCGTTGCGCGCCTCATTGGCGATGTGGCTTCGCTTGGGCCCGATCACCTCGTCGAAAGAGTAATCGCCCACCAGGCGATTCATCACGGTCCGGGAGACAAAGGTGATGAGGTCAGCGGCGAACTCATCCTTGGCGTCCCGAGGGAAGCGGAAGAGGTACTCCTCGGGCTCGGTGACCTTCCACTGCACGGTCCATTCTACCGAGGCGGCGTTCAGGTCGCCGGTCAGCATCAGGGTCTCATCTTCCTGGTGCCGCACGGTCTCGAAGGTTTCCAGAGCGGCTTGAGATTCCGCACCATAGGGCAGGCGCAGTCCGTGCTCCTCGACGCTGACCTTCATCACCTGGTCGATCATCGGCAGCTTGAAATGCAGGCCGGGCATGGTCGTGGCGTGGTTCTTGCCGAACCGCAAGACGACCGCCTGCTCATGAGGCTCGACCGTGTAGGACGCGTCGAACAGCAACCCGAACAGGAGCAGCAAGCCAATTGCCCATGGGATGAACGGGATGAGTCGTTGCCAGGGCTCGCCGGGCGGGGGGCGGCGAGGAACCCGGCGGGCGTATTCTTCATAGGATTCCATGCGTCAATGCCTTCGGAACGAGGAGGGAGGGCAAGGCCGCCTCGCCCTCCCGGTTACTGATGATGTTGTACTTGCCGGGATCGGTGCCCTTGCGGGCGAACCGGTCAAGTACCGACTTATACGTCTTTTCGTCGCATCGAGAGCCTCGCCTCGCCTCACGTCCGCGAGGCAGAACGCCTATGGATCTTGAAATCGAGGCCCGCCGTCATTGTTGATGTGGAATGGCCGGGCAAGCAAGCTGGATTTCTCGCGGATGACCTCAGCCATCCACCACTTGTCGATGCGATGAGGACCGGCCCCTAGCCCTTCGCTACTCTGAAGGCGGCAGCAAGGTCCGCTTTGCAGACCGATTTAATCATGTAAATCTTCTCACTCCGGCAACGGCTGCCCGCGGGTCTCCGGCGCGAAGGGCAAGGCCAGTAGCCCCAGGAAGAAGACCGAGCACATGGCGACGCCGGCGTAGCGCATCGGTTCGTGATAGCCGGCGAAGACCCGGCGGGTCAGCAGGCCCAGGACCGAGGGTCCGGCGGCGGCGACCAGCCGGCCCACGTTGTAGCAGAACGAGGTTCCCGTGCTCCGCAGCCGGGTCGGAAAGAGCTCGGGGAAGTAGATCGCGTAGCCGCCGAAGAGGGCGAGCTGGCAGAAGCCCATGATCGGGATGAACACGAAGATCTGCCAGAACTCGTCGAGGAACCAGAACGTGAAGGCCGTGGAGACCGCGGCCAGCACGAACGCGATCGCGAAGGCCGGCCTGCGGCCGATCCGGTGCGTCAACTGCGAGAACGCCTGAATGCCGAAAAACGAGCCGGCGTTCTGTACCAGCGAGGTGACCCCGATCCAGAAGGTGAGCTTGCCCGCGATGGACTGGGGATCGAGCCCCTGGGCCTCGAAGTGCTTGCGGAAGACGCCGCGGATCAGGTCAAAGCTGAAGAAACCGATCCCCCACAGGCCGACGACGCCGGCGAACGCGAGCACCATGCCGACGATCGTGTTCCGCCGCCACCGCGGGTCGCCGAACAGCTCGGCGATCGAGCCTAGCTTGTGGGCGTGCTTCGGGTCGCCGGCTAGCTCTTGGCCCTCCTCCTGCACCGCGGCCGTCCACCGCTCGGGCTCCTTGAGCCGGACGAAGATCGGTATGGCCAAGAGGGCAGGGGCCAGGCCGACCAGGAACATGAGTCGCCAGGCGCTGGCGATTGCCCCGGATTCTTCCAGTCTGCCCAGGCCGATGCCCACGCAGGCCGCCAGCATGTTGCCGACCGACGAGAGCGCCTGCAGCCACCCCAGCGCGAATGGCCGGGCCCGGTCCGACATCACTTCGGCCACGAGGGCGACTCCGACGGCGAACTGGCCGCCGACGCCCAGGCCGGTCAGGAACCGGTAGAAGGCGAAATCCCAGATTCCCGTCGAGAGCGCGCTCAAGCCCGTGAAGGCCGAGTAGCAGAGCACAGTCATCATCATGGTCTTCGCGCGGCCCACCTTGTCGCCCAGGATGCCGAAGACGATTCCCCCGATTGCCCAGCCGATCATGAAGACCGTGGTGGCGTAACCGCCGTACTCGTCGACCCGTCCGGTCGCTGTCGGATCACCGGGCGCCACATCGAGCAGCCGCGTGACCGCCGGCTTGCGCGCCATGGTGAAGAGCTGCTGGTCCATCGTGTCGAAGAGCCAGCCCAGCGAGGCCACGAGGAAGACGAACCACTGGTAGGGCGTGAGCTCCCGCCACCAGGAAGCGCCGGCATGATCGTCCGGTTCGCGGTCCGGAGTGTCGAAGTGCATGCGGGAGAGCTCCGGAAGGCGAGAACTCGGGACGACACGATCAGACCATGCCGTGAGCCTGCTGGCAACCGCCCGGGATGGCTTTGCCGGCAAAACTCACTCGCACCACCGGGTTGCGGCCGCTAAGATCGTCGCCATGAGAAGGAAGATCTGGCTCATTCTGCTGGCTCAAGGTGTCCTGGTTGCCTTGCTCACCGCGGCCATCGCCAGCAAGCGGATGCCGCTGGGCATCCCCGGCGAGTGGGAATGGCTGCGCGTTCATGCTCGGCCTTCGCTGGTCGGTCTGTTCCTCTCCGGTCTGGCGGTCGCGGCCTACTGCGGATTCGTCGCGCTGGGACTTCGCGCCGTCGCGTCGCCGCGGCTGGCTCCCCCGCGGGAGGCAGGGTGGCTGGCCGGGCTGCTGGGAGTGTCGATTGCGATCCAGGTCTTGATCCCGACCGGAGCCGCCGACGAGTACGACCTGACCAAGTGGGCCTACGTGAACTGCTTTGGCGCCTCGACCGGTTACTACCAGGTGGCCAGAAAGCAGGCAGTGGCTGATCCGTGGCGATTCCTGGCCGAGTACCCGGTCTGGATCCAGAGTCAGGACTCGCTGCACATCGGCACCCATCCGCCGGGCCTGATCGTGACCCAGTGCCTGCTGTTGCGGGCGATGGAACAAAACCCGGGCCTCGCGGACGCGCTGGTGCAGTCGATGCCCTTCTCGACGTCCGAAGGGTTCCGCCAGGTCGAGCGAATGGACCGGCGGCCGATTCCGTGCGCCGATCGCGCGGCACTCTACCTGAGCAGCCTGATCACACTTCTGGCGTGTGCCGGAACGGTGGTCCCGCTCTACCTGCTGGCACGATCGGCCCTGCCGCCGCCTGCGGCCTGGGTTGCGGCGGCGCTCTGGCCGCTTGCTCCCGCGGCGAACCTGTTTCAACCCGACGCGGATGCGGCCTACCCCTTGGTCTCGGCCCTGGCCTTGGCCCTGGCGGCCTGGGCGGCGCGGTGGGCGCATGGGAATCGCGGGGCTGCCTCCGGCCTGGCCCTGGCCCTGGCGCTCGCCTCCGGCCTGGTCATGGCGCTGGGCACTTTCTTCACCCTGGCTTTCTTGCCGGTCGGTCTCATCGTGGCGCTCGTGATTGTGCTGGTCCCAGAAGTTGTCTCCAGGCGGAAGGCCGGCTTGATCCTGGCGGTCGGGGCCGGTTTCCTGATTGTCACGGCGCTGGGGTGGGCCGTGACAGGGGCCGACCCGATCACTGTGTGGACCTGGAACTTGAAGAACCACGCGCGGTTTTACGTGGAGTATCCCAGGACCTATCTTGTCTGGCTCGTCGTCAACCCGGTCGAGCTGGCCATCGCGCTGGGGCTGCCGGCGGCGGTCTGGTGCTTCATCGGCCTGGGAAGCCCTCGTTCCGTGCCCCGGATCGCCTGGGCCACGATCGCGGTGCTGTTCCTTCTGAACGTCGCCGGCCGCAACATGGGCGAGGTCGCCCGGCTCTGGATGCTCTTCCTCCCCCCGCTCTTGCCGGCGGCCGGCGCCGGCTTCGCCAGACTCGAAGCAAGGCCGCGCGTCCTGGCGATCTCGGCGGGCTTGCTGGGATTCCAGACCCTGGCGCTGCAGGCGATGATCCAGGTGGTTTATCCTGTCTAGAAGTCGCTTGAGCCGGCGAGCCAACGCTCCCCGGGCCCTGCCCCCAGGGCGTTCGAGACAAGTCCGGCCGTCGAGAGGTCCTGACGAGTCATTGCCTCAGTCGCCTCGGAGCACTATGATGGGCGATAGGCTGGGCGGACAGGAGGGCGACGCGGCGATACGCGAACACCGACCCAAGGACCAAAACTGAAGGGGGCCGCACGATGCCGCCCTATCTCCCTCACACGTCAGGAGTCCTGGCTTTGCAGAAGCTCACCGAACAAGGACGGCGTAGGATCAACGACCTGGCTCAACGCTACGGGGTCAGCACCGATGCCGTTATGGTTTTGCTGCAAGCGTTGATTAATGGCAACGGGACCATGGCACAGTTCAACCATCCGGAGTTGGGCGGCAGCGGCCAGTGGTTGCAAGGCGGTATGACCATGGTCGGCGATATGTTCAATCACGGCCTTAAAGCCAAGGTCGACGGTTTGTGCACGGAGCTTTCTCAGATCTTGGGCCAGCAGCCCTTCGTGCCTTTCCCCCTGTCAGGCCAGTCGCAGATGCCGGGAGGACAGCAGCAACAGCAACAGGGAGGCTATGGCAGCCCTGGCATGGTTGGCGGCGGCCCAGCGGTCAGCTTGTTCGTCCCCGCAACGCCGGGGAGTTCCGGCAACTGGTGGCCGGCAGACCTGGGTTTCCCGAGCGGGACCGGTTCCCAGAACAACATTCGCTACGCTTACTTCGCCTACGCGCGGCGGCTGGCCGTGGAGATCAATGGGCACGTGACCGTCTACGACACGCTCGACCACCAGATCGGCGGCGTCTCGCAGCAGCAGGGGGCAGGAGCCTCGCTCACCTTCACCAGTCAATACGGGACCGTCCCTGTCGCGAGCTTGCCCGTCGTCTCCATCGATGGCGTAGCCCAGAAGGCCCCGGCACAGACAGCGACGCCGGTCGAGCCCGAGCCGTACCGCGCCGAATCGCCTCAGGAAGCGGATATATTTGCAAAGATCGAGCGGCTGGCCGAACTGGAGCGCAAAGGCATCCTGTCCCAGGAAGAGTTTACCGCCAAGAAGTCCGAGCTTTTGGGCCGGTTGTAACGCGTAAGGCTCAGGCCAGAAAATGACGGGGGCCTCGGAAGAACTCGAACCACGCAAGGCACGAAGACCTTGAACCACGGAAGATTCGTACTCCACTTTCGGGAGCCGGAGATCTTCCATCATGGCTGTCAAACCGATTCCGGACGGATACGCCACGGTTACTCCCTACCTGTACGTCAGGGGTGCCGCCAGGGCGATCGACTTTTATTCGAAGGCGTTCGGGGCCATCGAGCTTTATCGCCTGGCGAACCCCGACGGAAGGATCGGTCACGCCGAGATCCTGATCGGCACATCGCGAATCATGCTGGCCGATGAATTCCCCGAGATGAATGTGAAAGGACCGCAGTCGCTCGAGGGAACTTCCGTGAGTTTTCTGATCTATGTCGAGGATGTCGATGCCCGGTTTGACCGCGCCATCGCCGCCGGGGCCACGGTGCTCCGGCCGTTGAAAGATCAGTTCTACGGCGACCGCTCTGGTACGTTGGCCGATCCCTTCGGCCACTCCTGGACGATCGCGACTCATGTCGAAGACGTCTCGCCCGAGGAGATGCAAGCGCGCTTCGAAGCCGTTCTAAAACCACCCGGCAATGCTTGACCGCCAACCCGGGATGCAGCCGGTGGGGTGGGGTCAGAATTCTGCACGACGGTTACGTGGGACGGTTCGACAGGGACAAGAGTCAGACGGTTCGCGCCATGGATGGGCTCATTCCCAGGCTGTGCGAACAAGGGTATGAGTTTGTAACGCTGTCGCATCTGGTTTCGGCATGATCTGTGAACAGGAGAAAAAACCCATGGCCGCCCTTGAAACCCCGCAAGCAACCATCGGCTGGAGCGCCCGCCCCTTCTCGCTCAAAGGCGTGGACGGGAAAACCTATACGCTGGACGGCGTGAAAGGACCGCGTGGGCTACTGGTGATGTTCATCTGTAACCACTGCCCGTTCGTCAAGGCGGTGATCGACCGGATCATCCGCGATACGCGCGAGTTGAAGGAACACGGCATCGGCAGCGTCGCCATCATGTCCAATGACACGGTGAATTATCCGGAGGATTCCTTCGATAACATGCGCCGCTGGGCGAAAGAGAAGGCTTTCCCCTTCCCTTACCTGCTAGACGCCACACAGGAAGTGGCCAAAGCCTACGGCGCGGTATGCACGCCCGATTTCTTCGGCTTCGACGCCAATTTGCGCCTGCAATACCGCGGGCGCATCGACGCCACCACCCCCTCCAACCCCGCGCCCGGCGCGCGCCGCGAATTATTCGAGGCGATGCTGCAAGTTGCTGAAACCGGCAAAGCCCCGGCGCAACAACAGCCAAGCATCGGCTGTTCGATCAAATGGAACGGGTAGCGTTCCTGCTGCACGGCACGTTCGGGGGCAAGAAAACGATTGACATCTTCGTGTGTGGCAAGGCTGCCATGTCGGAGGAAGAGAGCGTACGTTTCTGTTCCGATGATTGTGGGATCCCGTGCAGACCTCGGTCCTGTTGGCGGGCTTAGGGTGGACGGCGCTGCCGATCGGCAGGGCATAGCGGCGCTCCGCGGTCATGGCAGGATCGGCGCCGTCCCGCCGAGATCGTCGGCGAGCCTCACATAGCGCGGCTTTTCGAGATCGCCGAAGTCGATCCGGGCGAAATCGACGAGCTGCGTGCCGATGCTAAAACAGGTCCGGACGTAATACTTGAGCCGCTTATGATCCCTCACGCCCTGCCACTGAGTATAGTCTTCGCCGTCTGGGGTGTGATTGAGGCTGTAGAGAGGCGCGACGTTGTCAGCCAGATGGAGGGCATGCGCCACCGCCTTTTCCGGCGGC
>JAFAHT010000333.1 GCA_019237095.1 Planctomycetaceae bacterium | reverse complement strand
CAGGCGAACCTGGTGCCCGGCACGCCGCAGTTCGGCGGCGATGAGTTCGATGCCGAGAGGCTCCAGCCTCAGGAAGATCTTCGTGTACAAGAGCGAGCTGGGATGAACGGCCAATATTTTCATGGCGAATCGCAAGCAGTCGTTTGTATCTCAAGAGCATCTGGTCAATGGCTTATATCAAGAAGCAAGACCGGTCGCTAGCGCAGTCTCGGTGGCCGGCCTTGGTTTTGCCCTCCGGCTGAGCGGGCCGCAAGTCGACCGGGACTTGACGGGCCGGAAAGCTCTTCCCAGTCCCCTCAGTTTTTCGCTCTCGCATCAAGCCCGGCGTGACGGAGGCAAGGGGGGCTCTTTGGTCGTGAATCATCAATGGGCCAGATCCATTTCCCACGTGATTCTCCCCACGGGTGTACACCATCTCGGGCCAGAATGATTCCCTTTTGTGAAGGCCCTTGGTAGAATCCATGATCAAGATTGCCCAGTGGCGAGGCCAAAGTCAGCCGGGTCTCCGGCTGGCTTGATTTGCGACGAGATTTTACCGATCCGGCGGCCTTTCCATGGCCCCGGGGAGCCATGCCGATGGCCGATCAATCGACCTCGCAACCGCGCAAAAAGCTGTACATCGAGACGGTCGGCTGCCAGATGAACGTGCTGGACAGCGAGCTTGTCGTCGCTCGGCTGCGCGAACAGGGGTACGAGCTGACAACCGAGATCGACCAGGCCGATACGATCCTCTACAACACTTGCTCGGTCCGGCAGCACGCCGAGGACAAAATTTACAGCGCACTGGGGCGGATCAAGCACATCAAGCGGCGCAGGCCGGAGGTGTCGATCGGCGTGCTGGGATGCATGGCCCAGAAGGATCAGGAGCAGATCCTCAAGCGCGCTCCGCATGTGGACGTGGTCGTCGGGCCAGGTCAGCTTGCACGAGTGCCTCAGCTTCTTGCTCGTGCCAGGGAAGTCGGGTCGCCGCAGCTCGCCGTCAGCCTCGACCGCGACGCCGGATCGCGAGCAACGATCACGGCCAGCTTCGAGGGCTATGACGCCGACCGCGAACCGGCGATGCGACCCAGCCCGTTTCAGGCGTTCGTCCGGGTGATGATGGGTTGCGACAAGTTCTGCACCTATTGCATCGTCCCGTCGGTCCGTGGTCCCGAGCAAAGCCGGCCACCAGCCGCAATCCTGGGCGAGGCCCGGCTGCTTGTCGACCAGGGAGTCAAGGAGATCACGCTCCTGGGACAGACGGTCAACAGCTACAAGTATCGCGAGCCCGATGGGCGGATCACCCGGCTTTCCGACCTGCTCTCCAGGATCGCCGCGCTGCCCGGCATCGAGCGGATCAAGTTCATCACGAGCTTCCCCAACGACATGACCGATGACCTGCTGCAGGCCGTCCGCGATCTTCCCCTGGCTTCCCGATACATCCATGTTCCCGCGCAGAGCGGGTGCGACGCGGTACTCAGGCGAATGAAAAGAATGTATACGGTTAGTTTCTATGAAGACATGCTCGCTAGAATGCGTGAAACGGTACCAGGCGTGGCGGTCTCGAGCGACTTCATCGTCGGCTTCTGCGGCGAGACCGAGGAATCGTTTGAGCGCACGGTGCGCCTGGTAGAGCGCGCGAGGTTCAAGAACAGCTTCATCTTCAAATACAGCCCCCGGCGGGGGACGAAGGCGGATGAGCTGTTCCCCGACGACGTTGCCGAGGAGGTGAAGAAGCGGCGGAACAACGATCTTCTGGCCGTGCAGACGGCCATCAGCTTGCAGGACAATCGCGAGTTCATCGGCCGCGAGGTGACTGTCCTGGTTGAAGGGCGAAGCCGATCCACGACCCGGCGTGAAGGATGGGACGGCGTCGACCAGTTGACCGGCCGAACGTCGTGTGATCGGATCGTGGTTTTTGAAGGACAGCAGCGGCTGGTCGGGCGATCGATCCAGGTTCGGGTCGAGGACGCCAGCGCGGTAACCCTCTTCGGTGAGGTGCCAACCACCGATCGGATCGAGGCGGCGGTGTGATGTGAAGCGAAAGCCGATGCCGAGCCAGCTCCAAGAGCTGGTGCAATGCTGGATGGCTTGGGGTGGGATCGATGAGGCTCTGGCGCCGACTCTCGAGGCGCTGGATGCCGGCTTCGGCACGACAGCCGAGCCGTTGCGGCCGGGCGTCGATCCCCGGGAGATCGCCGCCTGGGAGCATCGCCACGGCTACCGCTTGCCGGCGGGACTGCGAGCCTGGCTGATGCTCTCCAACGGGCTGTATCTGCGGGGGCCAATCATCCACCCGATCTCGGCCATCGGTCCCATGATCATCTTCTCGCGAATCCACGATCTGATGGTGCAGCCTGAGAGCTGGTTCGAGCTGGGAAACCCCAACGTCGAGACCATATGCATCGACCTTGCCTATCGGTGGCCCGGCGGCAGCTACCCGGTGTTCACCTCGGGCGATGCGGTCTCGCGAAGCGTGCCCAGGATCATTGCGCGAAGCTTCGAGGAATGGCTCCTCGATCTGTTGCACCATGGCGGCCGGGAGCACTGGCTCGACTCCGGCTTCGTCGATCTCGGTGATCCGTGGCAGGCGCATCGCCGCTATACGCCGCAGCCGGGCTTGCCCGACCGGCTCCGCCCGTTTGCCCGACAGATTTTGCCGCTCATGCAGGCCCGGGTCGAGGAGCGCGAGATCGCCCAGGTTCTGGGCCTGACCCATGGCGACGTCGAATTGCTGTTCCGCCACCTTCAGCACGTTGTCCCCGATCTGACGCCGTCCTGACGAACCTGATGTTTATCGGTCCCCGCATCGTACTCTAGGTATACCGGGTGATATCGCAGACGATCGGTGGACAATGCCCACCCTAGCGGGCAGATCGGTGGGCAATGTCCACCCTACCGGGCAGCCGGTGGCCAGGAAGATTCCGCTGATGAACGCTGACGGGTTTCTGAGCTATCGCGACAAACCCGAGCTGCTCGAGAGCTGGCTCAACGGGCTCGGAGTGCGTAATTCGCAGCGCGCCGGCCGCGATCTCCTGGACCTGATCGATCACGCAGGTCCCGGCCGCATGGAATTGATCGGCCGGATTGCCGCTCAGCTCGACACGGTGCTGCCGCGCTGCCCCGAGCCGGGGATGGCGCTGGCCAATCTCGAGCGGTTCGTCGCCGGGCAGCCCGATCCCGAGCCGGCCCTGCGCAAGCTGGCCGAGAACATCAAGACCACCGAGGTCCTGTTCCATGTCTTCAGCACCAGCCAGTACTTGAGCGAGGTCCTGATCCGCGACCCGGGGCTGCTCGGCTGGCTTCAGGCCGGGGCCGAGCGGCCCGACCGTGAGGCTCTGATCGAAGACCTCTGGAGCTCGCTGAGCGGGGCGTCCACCGAGGCACATCAGGCACTGGCCATTCGCCGCTTCCGGCTTCGGGAGACTCTGCGCATCGGCTACAACGACATCGTCCGCGGCCTCCCCTTGGAGGTGATCACGCTTGACCTGTCGAACCTTGCCGACGCCTGCACCGAAGCCGCGACGCGGCTGGCGCGGTGGTGGGTCGAGGCCCGGTTCGGGCCCGCGCTGCGGACCGATGGCAGCCCCGCCCGGTTCGTCGTCCTGGGCCTGGGCAAGCTCGGTGGCACCGAGCTGAACTACAGCTCCGACATCGATCTTGTCTTCCTCTATGACGAGGATGGCCGCACCTCGGGGCCGCGAGTCGTCTCGAACGCCGAGTTCTTCGCACGGATGGGAGCCGAGATCGTCCGGCTGCTCGCCGAACACACCGCGCAGGGCGTTGCTTACCGGGTTGATATGCGGCTTCGCCCCGATGGCGAACTGGGTGCGCTGGCCCGTTCGCTGGATGCGACCCTGGGCTACTACGAGACCAGGGGTCGAACGTGGGAGCGCCAGGCCTTGATGAAGTGCCGTCCGGTCGCCGGCGATCTCGGCCTGGGGCGCACGTTTGTCGAGGCCGTTACCCCGTTCATCTACCGCCGCTACCTGGGTGCCAGCGAGATCTCGGAGATCAAGGCGCTGAAGCGGCGGATCGAACAGCGCACGGTCTCGGCGGGGCGCGCCGATTTTGAGGTCAAGACGGGCCACGGTGGAATTCGCGACGTCGAGTTTGTGGTCCAGTTTCTGCAGTTGCTGCACGGCGGCGAGTATCCTGAGGTCCGCAGCGCCAATACCTTGCTGGCCATTCACCGGCTCGAAGAGGTCGGTTGCCTCACCGCCGATGAACGAAGCATCATGGATGACACCTATCGCTTTCTTCGGAGGGTCGAGCACCGGCTCCAGATTCTTTTCGACCGCCAGACTCACGAGATGCCCCGGAGCCTGGAAGAGCTGCGGACGCTGGCGATCCGGATGGGCTACGTGCCGCCTGGACCGGGCGAAGACCGGGCCATCCCCGCGCACCGCTTCCTGGCAGACTATCGCAGCAAGACCGAGGTGAATCGCCGCATCCTCAACCACATTCTTCACGACGCGTTTCTGGACGACGACGGCTCGGCCGTCGACCCCGTGGTGGACCTGGTGCTCGATCCGCACCCGAGCGAGGAACTGATCGCCGAGGTGCTTGGCCGCTACCCGTTCCGTGACCGGCAGACGGCGCACCACAACCTGATGGCCCTGGCCCGCGAGGACATTCCCTTCCTGTCGCACGCCCGCTGCCGCCACTTCCTCGCGGCCATCGCCCCGAGGCTGCTCCAGGCGGTGGCGCGCACGGCAGACCCCGACATGACCCTCACGAACCTCGAGAGGGTCTCTGCGTCCCTGGGCGCAAAGGCGATCCTCTGGGAGCTGTTCAACTTCAACCCCCCCAGCCTGCGGCTGTACGTGGAGCTGTGTGCGACCAGCCAGTTCCTCTCGCAGATCCTGACCACAAATCCCGGAATGATCGACGACCTCATGGACTCGCTGGTCGTGGACCGTCCCTTGCCCGCCGCGGCAATCAAGGCCGAGATCGCCGAGCTGACCAAGGGAGCCGAAGACCTCGCGCCGATTCTCTGGAGCTTTCGCAACAAGGAATGGGTGCGGATCGGCACTCGAGACATCCTGGGACGCGAACCGATTCGCCAGGTGACCCGGGAGCTTGCCGACGTCGCCGAGGCAATCGTCACCCAGGTGGCGCGCGATCAGTGGAAGCGCCGGGCCGACCGGTTCGGCACCCCGATCCGGCCCAGTGATGGCCGCCGCGACCGCTGGGCCGTGCTCGCCCTGGGCAAGCTCGGCGGCCGCGAGCTCACTTACCACAGCGATCTCGACCTGGTGTTCCTCCACGAGGAGAGCGGCACGACCTCGGAAGCCGGCCAGTCCATCTCGAACGAGCAGTTCGTCACCGAGGTTGCCCAGCGCGTGCTCAAGGCACTGGCGGGTGACGCCTCCACGGGTCCGCTTTACCGTGTGGACACTCGCCTGCGGCCCCACGGGGCTTCCGGCCCGCTGGTCGTCACGCTTGCCAGCTTCCGGCAGTACTTTGAGGAATCCGCGCAGTGCTGGGAACGGCTGGCCCTGACCCGCGCTCGAGTCATCTTCGCCACGGGCGGGTTCGGCCGGCACGTCTCCGACGCGATCCGGGAAATCTTATGTAGGCCGGTAGACCAGGCAAGTCTCGTCCATGAGGTGCTGGCAATGCGACGCAGGCTCGAGGAATCACGCCGCCGCAACGACCTGAAACGGGGAATCGGCGGTCTGGCGGATCTGGAGTTCATCGTCCAGTACCTGATGCTCATCCACGCGGCCAACCAGCCCGATCTGCTGCGGCCCAACTTGTGGGAGGCGCTCGACGCCCTGCAGCGAGCCGCAATTCTGCCGGCTGCGGTTCATGCCGAGCTGCGTGAAGCCTACGACTTCCTGCGGACCGTGGAGGGTCGGCTCCGCCTGATCCATAATCGTGCCATTGCCGAGCTTCCGGACAATCCCGCTGAACTGCTCGGGCTTTCGCGCCGGCTCAATTATCAGGCGACCGCCCCCGAGGAAGCCGTCGCCGCCTTCCTCGCGGACGCCGACCGCCACAGCTCCTGCACGCGGACGATCTTCGAGCGCTACGTCGGCTCGCCCCGCGCCACGGAGTGATCCAGGAACGTCATGACTCGTGATCCCGGGCTGACACCGACACCCGCGATCGCGCCGGCCGGCTCTCTGGGCCACGGAGCTTCCTTGTACACCCGCACGTAGTCGAGATACATGTTGGCCAGGCCGTCATATCGGGACAGGTCGACTGGCCAGCCGCCCCCGGTGGCTCGGTCCTGAGAGGCCCCTTCGACAGCAGCTACAAGGGGTGCCACGCGCCATCCGGTCCGAGGATTTCGAAGGGGCGGAACGACGACTTGTAAGCCAACGATAGGCAGTCGGCAACCCAGTAGCCAAGATACAGGTGGGGCAGCCCGCGGCGGCGAGCCTCG
>JAFAHT010000271.1 GCA_019237095.1 Planctomycetaceae bacterium | reverse complement strand
CTCGGTGGCGGCAGAGCTCGCACTTGACGATCTTGGGCACGGCCTTGTTGAACTCAAACTTCGGGACATTGAACGGGCATGCCATCTGGCAGTAGCGGCAGCCCACGCAGTAATCGGGGTTGTACCCAACGACGCCCGTGACCTCGTCCTTGTGGAGCGACCCGAGCATGCACGCGCTGGCGCAGGCCGGGTCCACGCAGTGCATACACTGCGCCTTATAGTACGACCGGACGTCTCCCTCGTGGTAAAGCTTGATGACGTTCTTCGTGTCCGCGTTCAAGTCGAGCGGCGCGTCATAGAGCTTTTCGCTTCCCCACGGACCCGGGTCGGGTTGCCGGTCGTTGGCCTGCTTGCAGGCCACCACGCACGTCTTGCAGCCGATGCAGAGGGTGGTATCGTAGAGCATTCCCATGGCGCCGGCCGGGGCCACCCTGTGTTCCGGCGCCGCGGCTGCGGTGCTGCTGCTCGCGGTCGCCGCCACTCCGCCGGTGGCGATGACCTTCAGCAGGGATCGACGGTTCAGGGACATGTCAGCCCTCCTTCCTGTCGGGGGCCTTTTTCTGCTCGCCTTCGCCGCCGTGCAGCTTCTTGGACGCCATCCACCCCGCCCCCAGGAGCGCTCCGGTCACGACGCCTCCCACGCCGGCAGCCACGGCACCAACGTGACCCTGCTGGGCGTGGATCGGTGGGTAAGTATCGGGGGGCATGGGTCGTTCGATGTCGATCGTGGTGTGGAGTGGGATGCGGAAGGCGGTCTTTTGCTCGGTGCACCCGAAGCACGGGTGGCCGATGCCGATCGGCCAAGCTTCCGTCTCGCCGTAACGGAGGAGGGAGCAATTGGCGTGGGTCGCCGGCCCCTTGCAGCCAAGCTTGTAGAGGCAGTAGCCCTGCCGGTGCCCCTCGTCGCCGAACTTCTCCGCGAAGCGGCCGGCGTCGAAATGGGCTCGACGCGGACAGTCCTCGTGGATCACCCGCCCGTACGCCCACTTGGGCCTTCCCTTCTCGTCGAGCGCGGGGAGGGTTCCGAGAGTCACGAATTGTAGGACCGTCCCGAGCAGGTTGTACGGATTCGCCGGGCATCCGGGAATCGTCACCACAGTCTTCCCCTTGAGAACCGTGGGTGCGCCGGTCGCCCCGGTCGGGTTCGGGTCCGCGGAGGGGATTCCGCCCCATGATGCGCAGGATCCGATGGCGATGATCGCCCCTGCCTTGTCGGCAACTTCCGTGACGAGGTCGACCGCCGTCCTGCCCGCGATCTTGCAGTAGATCCCGTTGTCCTTGGTGGGAATGGCGCCCTCGACGATGCAGACGTACTTGCCCGCGTTTTCCGCCATCGCCTTCTTGAGCGCGTCCTCGGCTTGGTGCCCGGCCGCTGCAAAGAGCGTCTCGTTGTAGTCGAGCGAGATCAGGTCCAGGATCAGCTCGGCAAGAGCGGGATGTGACGTCCGGAGTAGCGACTCGGTGCAGCCCGTGCACGCCTGGAAGTGCAACCAGACCACTGAGGGCTTCAGGCCTCGCGTCGCGGCTTCCGCGATCCTGGTGGCGGCGCTCGACGTGAGTCCGACGGATGCGGCCGCCATGGTGATGATCTTGATGAACTCGCGCCGGTTGGTGCCGCCCGCCGCGAACTTGTTGTCCTGCACGCCGATTGGATGGCGCATGGGAACTTTCCCTTGCGTAGGTGGGTGAACTAGAGCGTCAAGAACCCTCCGATGCGAACCATTGCACTGCGGGGCCACCGTGGCCCGCTCCCAACAGCTTATCACTCGTCACAAGCCATTGGAGTGAAAGACAAAAAAACCCGTCCATGCGATCATTCGCATGACGGGGCCACCATAGCCAACCTCAGAGTGCCCATCGCGAGCACGAGCGAGTTAACCTAACTTAACTCTAAACTAAAACATGTTGGCGGTTGTGTGTCAAGCCACCTTTTTCGATTTTTTGGGAAATCCTGGATTTCTTGAAAAAGGAGTACGGCCAGAGATTCTGCCTCTTCCCGAGAACACTGAGGGACGAGAGCGGTTAGCGGGGCAGATGACCACGTGACCGCTGCCCGCTCACTGCGGGCGATTCCAGTAAATCTTGACATTTAAGGAATGCCGGCTTCGTGCGTGGCCTCGGTGGGCGTGACGACAGAACGTGATGGGCGCGTGAGACGACGG
The DNA here is from genome assembly GCA_019237095.1 of Planctomycetaceae bacterium. GTDB lineage: Bacteria > Planctomycetota > Planctomycetia > Isosphaerales > Isosphaeraceae > Aquisphaera. The sequence goes on along the minus strand of JAFAHT010000271.1, from coordinate 2,986 downwards.
CCCGACGTGTCGGCGTTGCGAGCCAGTCGCGCCTGCCGCGCTTCTGACCGCTCGATGACCGAGGTTAGCTCATGCCCGCGCAGCAATTGACGGACATTCTCAACCGAGGAGAAGACACCCATCCGCTTTCCCTTGACCAGTTCGGCGTGTCCCACGCAGACGCCGACCAGCGTCCCGTTGGTGTCGAATAGCCCGCCGCCCGACCGGCCATGTTCAGGGATCCGGGCGGTGACGAGAAACGGTCGATCCGTGCCGCTGTCATTGAGCTCGAACCAGAGGACCTCAACGAGCTGGGTATTCCAGCTTGACAGCTTGGAGCCCAGGTCGATTCCCACCGACGTGAGACCGGCGTTCGAGGCCGGCTCCGCATCTTCCGGGCCCAGGCGGGCCACGAACGGCAGTGCAACCATATCCCGAAGTCGCAGGATCGCCAGGTCAGCGAAGGTGTCCGACGCCACTGGCTCGACCACCACCTGTCGAGGCCATTTCCCCGGGACCGATGGTTGGTGCTCGATGCCCAGGTTGTAACGGTGCAGCTCCACCGAGATCGGCCCGTGGCCGCGGATCACATGCGCGGCGGTGAGGACCAGCGTCTCTCCATCCAGCGATGCGATGATAGTGCCGGTTCCCTGAGAGCTTCCGCGTCGGACCAGCACGGTCGGCCGAAAAGTCCAGTTGTCCGACTCGACAACCGGAACATGAGGACGATTCTTGGCATGCGCCGCAGTTCCGGCGGGTTTCTTCGTCTGGCCGGCCGCCATTGCCTGACTTCCTGGCCCGATATCGTCACCCAGGCAAAATCGTTCAGTCCGGCAGAGAACGAGGGCAAGCCCGACCGCCAGCAAGGCGCGGAAGCCACTCACTTTCCCACAGATCGATCTGTCGGCTCGGCTCATGATGTATCGAGATCCCCTTCTTGCTCCGTTCAGCCGCTCAAGAAGAAACCGCATGACCAAAACGAACCAATTGCAAGGGATTCGCGTATCGAGTGCGGAAACGCGAAGGTATGCCTATCATAAGCAGAATCTTCGAGCCAGCGAAAGACTACCTTGCAGGGGCAACGATGAAATGATCCAATTCGGATTCCGTCGTTCCCCCGACGCCTCAAAGATCTGAGGACCGGAAAACACAAACAATTCTCATCTTTGTCCCGAAGTGAGTCCAAGACAAGAAAGTCAGATCATGAACATGACAAACCGCCTCATGGGGTTCGCCTTGGCATGCGGCCTGGGTTTACTCACCCTCGCGGCCGGCGTCGCGACCCGCAGCGCCGCTGCCGACGATTCGGCCATTTCGCCGGCGATCAAAGCGATCCAGGGAATCTGGGTGACCTCCGAAAACGACACCCTCGATGCCAAGTGGGCTTTCAAGGGAGAGATCCTGGAAACCAGCGTCAACGGGACGGAGTACATTGGCAAGATCAAGATCGATGATAAAGCCAAGCCTCATCCCACCCTGGATGTCGCGATCTCCGATGGCCCGGAGGAATCCAAGGGCAAGACCGCCAAGGCGATCTACAAGCTTGACGGCGAGAAGCTGGTGATCTCCGTTTCAATGCCCGGCCATGACCGTCCCAAGGACTTCGAGCCCGTGCCCGACGAGGTGTTCCTCTTCGAGCTGAAGAAGCAGAAGAAAGTTTAGTGGCCAGTGGCCAGTTACTCACTTTCTTCCTGGGCCTGTTGCAGTATTGATGGCAAAGCGGGCGTCCAACAATAACTTCAGCGGTTGCCACCGACTTCGCATCCCTTCCTGGCCATACCAGCCTTCCTGGCCATACCAGCCCGACGCGTCAGCGAGGGAAGGGCTCCCAGCCGGAGAGATCGGCCCAGCTGATTCCCTCGCTGACGCGTCGGGCTGGTATCAGCGCAGCCAAATGCTGAAGTTATTGTTGGACGCCCGCAATACGACGCTTTCTCTGCTCCCGCGGCTCTTCGCGATCAGGGCTGCGCGAGAGTTTCGCCTGACGTACCCGGACCACGCGGCGCGAAGATCCGAACATCGCCACGCTCGGCCACGAGGTCGTACCATCGCCCGGTGATCGCATCGAGCAAGGGATCGCTCTTCCAGGCCACGACCCGGTCGATCGAGCGCGCGTGCCTGGAGAGAATCTGCTCCCACAGCCGAACGCACGTTTCCCCGGGGCGCGGGTCCGAACTGAGGCTCAGACGCTCGAAGTCCTTGGGATCAGCACGATCCAGGCCCGGCCGGAACTGCACCGGAAAGTAGTAGTACCGGGCCTCGTAGTTGCTCCAGAGAATGTTCCCGGTGCCAACCCCGAGCCAGCTATCAGCGTGAAGCAGCGGATTGGCCCGGAACCGGCTGCGAATGCCAATCAGCAGTGGGGCAATCCTCTGGTCGCGGCCGACAAGTTCGCTTGCCTTGATGATCTGCACCGCCGTGTGTTTGCAGTGAAAGGCGTAATCCCAGACGATCACCGTCTGCAGTCCGATGGCGGCGGCCAGACAGCCGGCGGCCAGCCGTCCCCACCTCGTTGCAAGCGGGATGTCAAACGCGGGCACCATCGCGACCAGGCCCAGCAGCACCAGTCGCTGAGGCAGGTATTCGCCGTGTCCCGAACCTAGTGAGTCAGGACCGAGAATTCCCCCCAGCAGCATGAGAACTCCATAAAACAGCCAGGCCGATCGCGTCTGACGGCTCGCTACGCGTTGCGCGGGGGTTGCCTGCTCCATCAAGTGTTGCGACCCGTCAAGGCGCCTCTTCTCGATCAGGCTGGCCGCGATTGACCCCACCACGCAGGACAGTACCGCCACGCAGAGCCAGACCACCGGCGCGAACGTGGCGAAAAGCGCGCTCGAGTGATCGGTGAAGGGCAGCACCATCTTCTTCGAAAGCGTGAGCGGGTCGACACAGCCCAGACGCGCCACCCAGGCCGTGGGTAGATCAGGACTGCTCAGGTTCGGCCAGAGCGGATTCAACGGCCCTCCTTGGCGGGAGAGTCGCATGTAAACGATCCCCAGCAGAACGA
>JAFAHT010000228.1 GCA_019237095.1 Planctomycetaceae bacterium | reverse complement strand
CCAGCTGACCATCTTGGTGCTGCCCGGCGTTCTGCTCTGGGCTGCCCGGCGCCGACGCTGGGGGGTTGTTGTTGGTTTCGCAGCCACTCTGGCGGTGCTCGCGCTGGCAAGCTGGCTGCTCATTCCCGGTTGGCTGGGGCAGATGCTAGATGCCCCCCGGCAGACGCCGCCTCCGACCGAGAATTCCCCCTGGATCGGGACCACTTGGTTCTTGCTCCTGAAGTCCGCAGGTTTTCGATCTTGGAGCTTCTGGGCGCTTTATGCGTTGGTCGCAGCACCCTTGCTTGCGACCGTTCTGAAGGCTTCCTTGGACCGCTCGAAGCCCCTGCACGACGTGCTGGCCCTGGGTCTTCTGGCCGCCTGCATCGTCGCTCCCTATGGCCGGAATTACGATTTCCCCGTCCTGCTGATCCCCCTCTTCGTGCTCCTGGGCACCCGGCTTTCCGAGATCGCGGGGGCGGTCTTGTTGGTCGCGCTTTTGCTCTTGCCCTATGCCCAGTACTGGATCATGGCGAGGCGCGGACTGGTCGGCCAGATCGGCAGGCCCAGCCCGGAGTTCCTCTTCGCCTGGGTCCCGCTGTTTCTGGCCGGAGTATGGCTGACGACGGCGTTCCAGCGATCGCGCCGGCCAACGCTGACAACGCACGAGCCGGCGACCGCCCTTAGTGCTCTTCACCAACCTGAATCGATTGCGACCGGTGATGCTGCGATGCTGACGCGAGACTGAGGGCTCGGAGGAACACTCAAGAGGGCCGCAGCTGACACGGTGGGAGCAACCCGAGCGTTCGGCGCCCGCGCCGACAGGGCCGATCTTGGAAGGAACTGCGGAAGAAGCTGCCGAATCTCCAACTGATCTTGCGATGAAACTCAGCAAACCCCAGAAAACCCAGGGAAAAGTGGTGCGTAAGCCCTGGGGCGCGCCCCCCGCTCCACCGATCTGTCAACTCTCTCGGCGACCATTTCAGCCGAAACGAGACAATCCCCTATTCTTGTGGCAGACGCGCCGGACTCAAAAACTGCTGCTTGGCTGGTGAACCTATCCGATCGGGACAGGGGAAAAACAGGGGAAGGTATTGCCCGTGTGAGCCCAATGTTGGTTCAATGTGATTGCCCCGTGATTTCTGCGCATCCGGAGGGACAGCAACGCATTAGCAATGTCACACCCGCATTAGCTCAACGCTTCGCGGCTAGGTTCGAATCCCAGATCCCCAGCTTTGCCCGCTATCTCACCGAGCCCGCCAGTGGCTCAGGGCGTCGATTCGCTGAGGCCACTCCCGTGCCAACTCATCAGGGAACCCTCGCAAATGTGGGCACGCCGCCCGCCACTGCTATTGCGTGAGTCAGGGTGAGTCGCAGTAGCATGAGCGGAGGCGCGCGCCGAGGCACGTAACAAAGACAAAGAGTCACAGTGCCGGCTATATTGCATTGTGGAAGTGAATGCCCTTTTTCAAGGGGAGGCCATGGCCAGCGCAACCCAGCCCACAACCCAACTTCCGTCTGCCCAAGAATGGAAAGAAGTGCTTGAGCAAATCCTTCCGCCCCAAGGGGAATGGACCGAGGAAGAGTATCTCGTCCTGACCGACCACCGCAACCGGTTGGTCGAGTTCACCGACGGCTTCTTGGAAGTCCTACCCATGCTCACGGACAAGCACCAAGGGATTCTGGGGTTCCTGTATCTCGCTTTCTTTAACTTCATAGAGCCTCAAGGCGGGAAGGTCCGCTTTTCGCCGTTGCGGCTGCGAATTCGGCCGGGCAAGTTCCGCGAGCCTGATCTTCTTCTTCTACTTTCGGCGGTCGATTCGCGCCGGCAAAACCGGTTCTGGCTCGGCGCCGACCTCGCTCTGGAAGTTGTTAGCGAAGAGAAACCGGAACGGGATCTGGTTGACAAGCGGGGGGACTATGCCGAGGCCCATGTCCCAGAATACTGGATCGTCAACCCGCAAGCGGAAACCATCACCGTCCTCCGCCTGCGCGGGGATGCTTATGAAGAAGCTGGCATCCACCGGCGTGGGGAATCGGCGGCATCGATGTTGTTGCCGGATTTTTCAATCGCTGTCGCGGCGGTTTTCGACGCGGATTGAATCAAGAGTCAGTGGAGTTGGAGAAGGCGCTGGTGTTTTTGGACGAGCGGCTGCTGAGCGCGACGTCGAACGCGGTGGAGCGTGGCAACCGTCGCTACCGCAAGATGCAGAAGACGGTATACCGGGTTCGGACGCAGCGGGCGATCGAGGGCCGGCTGGCGCTGGACCTGCTGCGCGAGCAGCACGCCCAAGGCCGGGCCCAGATGACCAAGACCTCGCACAAGGCGAGGGCGGCGGGATGCGAGAGCCCAGTATCCTGGCTACACTGTCACATGCCGCGGTATGATTAGCTCATGGCTGCAAATGAGCAGGGTAGCCTAGCTCTCTCGTGCCGCACGGACCCGCTTCGCCTTGCCCAGTGCCGGCCGCGTGTCGCGGATGGCTTCGGTGGTCAGGACCAGGCGCCGCCCGACTGTGGCGGCGTAACGCCAGAGCGTGTCCAGCGTCGGGTTCTTGAGGACTTCGAAAGCCCTATCGAGTCTTGGAGACCGACAACGATGCCAGCAGGATTGCTCTGTATTGCGTGGCCCACAGCGGAAAAGGGGACCGGCCGGACGGTTCCGAAAAACGGTCAAAGGGCAATCGGGGACATCGCCCGGGACCGCGATGCACTGCGCCACCAGCGGGCCGCTCGGGACAGGTCCCACTCAGCGGCACAGGCGCACTCACCAAGGGCCTGATCCAGTTGATTTGCATCCGGAAACCGGCTGGACGGATCTTTGGCCAGACAGCGCAGGACGACGTGTTCCAGGTCCTCTGGGATGGCGGCTTGAAACTGCGACGGTGGTATCACGGGGTCGCGGGCATGCGCGATCATGGCCTCCATGCCGTCGACCTCGTCAAACGGCGGCCGACCGGTCAACAGGTAATAAGCGACGGCGCCCAGCGAGTAGATATCGCTCCGCTCGTCCAGCTCCCGGCCGCCCCGCGCTTGCTCGGGTGACATGAAAAGCGGTGTGCCAAGGACCAGGCCCTCCCCGCTCAGGTCGGCTGCTGAGGGGGAGGTTGAGGGCCGGACCAGGCCGAAATCCAGCAGCTTGGCCACGTCGTCCATCCCCCCGCGGCGCGCGGCGAAAATGTTCGATGGCTTGACGTCGCGGTGGATCAGACCCGCCGCGTGTGCCTCGCGGAGCGCCTGGCAGACCTGCCGCAGCAGGTACACCACTCGGCTGGGCGGCAGGGGGCCGTGCCGCTTGACCAGCTCCGCCAGGTTCAAGCCCGGCAGATACTCCATCACGTAGTAGTAGGTCCCGTCTTCGGTCCGGCCGTAATCGTAAATCTCGACGGTGTTCGGATGAGAGAGGGTGGCGGTGAGGCGAACCTCGCGCTCGAACCGCTCCAGGGCTCTCGGGTCGGCACCATTGCCCGCCCGGATCAACTTGATGGCGCAGGGACGCTTCAGAAGCTGGTGTTCGGCCAGGTAAACCTCGCCCATACCGCCGCCGCCGATCTTGCGGCGGAGGTGATACTGGCCGAGTTGCCGGGCCTCGGCAACCTGCAGACGCAGCATGAAGATGGTGCGGGCGCCGAACGCAGAGACGGCGGCCAGGATGAGCAACATCATGGCATCAAAGGTGTAGAGCAAGACTCGAGGGGTGTCGCTCTGCCTCCACCCAAGCCCCAGCCACCCCATTGCCTCAGGATGACGCAGGGCCAGAACCTCCAGCGTCACGAAGGGGAGGAGCGCGAGCGGCCCGACCACGAGAGCGGCGCGGCGCCAGCTTTTCGGGATGTAGAGCCCGTAGGTGAGGATGAGGATCGAAGTGAACAGCACGCCGTTCTTCATGGTCAACTGAGCCATCATCCGATCGTTGCGCAGCGAGTACATGAGCATTAATCGGTACTGGACGAAGGTGCTCAAACTCGCGACCAGCCCGATCATTCCCAGTTCAACAAGCTTAAGACCGTTCAGCGAGACGGGCCACCGGCTCGAGAGCAGGGCGATGATGCCTCCGAGGGCCACGATGACGATCGCGTTCATGCTGACGACGGGGATCGTCAGAGCGTCATCCCCGAGGACGACGTGCGTCCAGAAGAGAGTCATCGTCAGTATCAAGATGTAGATGATCGGGAGTTCGAGCAGCCGCTTACGAACCACCAAGACCGTTTCGGACGACTGCTTCGATCCAGTGCCCGCGGCGATCGCCGCCTTGGGGCAAAAGCAGCCAGTGTCGTCGATCGAGAGGGCTGCGGCGTGGTCGCCAGGCTCGGGCCCGCCCGAGGGACGGGGATCGTCGCGCGGGGGCCAAGTCCCCGTCCAATCCGGAGACCCGCCCGCCGACTCGGGCGGCGTCAGGAACCCGTCCCCGTCCGCCCGCTCGTCCTGGGTCAGGAGGTGGCTGACCTCGGCCCGCAGGTCTTCGTCCTCGCCGCAGGCGCATTGCAGCCAGGCCTCTCGCTGGGCGGGTTCCAACCGCGCCACGGCATCGAACAGATCGCCGATCTGGCACCAGCGTTCGGGTGTCATTCGTCTCCCTCTCGGAGCTGGCCGCGAATCCAGGCCCGGGCGAGTCGCCAATCCCTCTCCACCGTGACCACCGACACGCCGAGCGCTGCGGCGACCTCGGGCACGGTCAGGCCGCCGAAGTACCGCAGGGTCATCACCTGGGCCTGGCGCTCGTTCAATTCCGACAGTCGGTCAAGGGCCTCGTGGACCGCGACCACATCCAGCCCTTGCTCCTCGAAGTAGTCTGCCACCAGGTCGAGCGGCACGCGCCGCCAGCCCTTGCCACGGCGGGCTGCGGCTCTCCGCCTGGCGTGGTCGATGAGGACCTCCCGCATGGCCCGTGCCGCGGAGGCGAACAGGTAGCCTCGGTCCGGCGCCTCATCGAAGACGGCGTCGCCCATCAGTCGGATGACGGCCTCATGAACCACTGCGGTGGGCGAAAGGCTGTGGCCGGCCCGCTCCCGGCGCATCAAGCCTGAGGCGACTTGTCGCAACTGATCATAGATCAAGGAGATGAGTTCGCCCCTGGCCCCCTCGTCCCCGGCCCGGGCTCTCCCCAGGATGAATGTCAGATCCCGCCGCGGCTCGTCTCCCATCTCACCTCCGTCGCAAGAAATCAATGAAGGGTTTCACCGACATTATTCGCGGGACTTGCTGGGGGGACAAGAAGCGAGGGTTCCTGTAACCCCGCCGGGGGAGGGGCGGGTGACCTCTCAACCCGGGGGGCAACGCCGGCGCGAAAGGGATGAGGAGTTCCTGCGCCGCATCGCCTGATCCCTTCCCGGGGCCGAGGAGGCCGGCGGGTCCCGGAAGGGGAGATACCCAGAGTGTCAGTCTTGCCTCCCTCCGGCTGAAGAGAGGTATCGGTTCTCGGCTCGTCGTCTCCTGATTAACACCTTGAATCGAGCAGCCGCTTCGGCAATTTGCATTTCGGCGAATTCGTGAGGTGTAACTATCATGCTATCTCTATCCGAACGACGCTCCATCGCTCTGGCACTTGCGATCGACATCGCTCTGGCACTTGCGATCGGCACCGGCCTGGCGCTCGGTTTGGCCAACGCCCGCGATGCGAAAGAAAAGCCTGAGGCCGACGAGCACAGTGTCCGGCGTGCGGAGGTCTTCAGCCATCCGCTTCCGAAAGCAGCCTATCGCAACGTCAGCGTCATCACTGTCGAGTACCCTCCCGGCACGGAATCCCCGAAGCACGGCCACGACGTCGCGGTCTTCGCGCACGTCTTGCAAGGGGCCGTGGAAAGTCAACACTAAGGCGTTGGATACATGTGAGATGTTCGAGGCCGCCGACCATCGCTCCGACGAGCACAGGTCCGAGAGCGACTACCTCCACAACCGGGAAGCGGTGCAGGGGATGCTCGGCCGGTTCGACGACCGCGAGCGGCGGATTCTCGTAAGCCGCTATGGGATCGGCGGCGCTAATGAGTTGACGCTCGAGCGACTCGGCAGGGAACTGGGAATCACCAAGGAGCGGGTCCGACAGATCCAGTCGCAGGCCCAGGAAAAGCTCCGCGAGTTCGCGCTGAGCGCGAAGGATTTTTTCGAGGAAGATCACGATGCTCACACCATTCTTCATTGACCTGCTGGTTGGTTGCTTGCTCCTCATTGTAACCGGATGGGTCAGCGACAAGATCCGCGCCGGCCGACGCGACCTCGAGTCCGTGAGGCCCACAGGCTGGAACCAAATGAGCCGTCCACGGAAACCGTGGCCGTTCGACGACCCCGACGCGACATGGACGGCTCGACCGGTGAGGCGGCAGTTTTGAAGTTTAGAAGAGTGATTCTACTATCGTCACAGGTCGTCTTGGACATTCGCTCATTCTCCCGCTCTGCAAAGCGTCTCCGACGGTCCGGGTGCTACTCACTGGCACCCGAGCGTTATTGGTGTTAGGCTCCTCGGCGCTCGTCGGGGTCGTAAGGTGACGATGTATCGTTCCCAGTTCGTATCTCTTACTGGAGGATTCCATGTCCGACTTCCAGCGACGGGACTTTCTGACAGGGGCCGCAGCGTTCGCGGCGGCCACGACCGCAACACTTGCCGGGACCAGGCGGGCTGTAGCCGACGACAAGCAGCCTGAGCCGGTCCGCGGCCAGAAGGGCGCGTCGATCATTGGTCCGACGAACCCCGCCCGCGAGGCCCAGAACCTGGACAGGCTTGTCCCCCCGTCGACGGACCACGGCACGATGCCCAACCTGAGATTCTCATTTGCCGACGTCCACAATCGGTTGCAGCCCGGCGGCTGGGCTCGGCAGGTGACCGGACGAGAGCTGCACATTGCCCAGGCGCTGAACTGCGTCAACATGCGGCTCAAGGCTGGCGCGGTCCGGGAGATGCACTGGCACGTTCCGGACGAGTGGGGGTTCGTGCTCAAGGGCCGGATGCGGATCACCGCCGTCGACGGGGAAGGTCACGCCTTCCAGGACGATATCAGCGAGGGTAACATCTGGAACTTCCCGGGTGGCATTCCGCACTCGCTCCAGGGACTCGGGGGGGACGGTTGCGAATTCCTGCTCGTCTTCAACGACGGCAACTTCAACGAGGATGCGACCTTCCTGGTCACGGACTTTCTGGCCCACATCCCGAAAGAGGTTCTCGCCAAGAACTTCGGCGTGCCCGAAAGCGCCTTCGCCAACATCCCCAAGGAGGAGCTCTACATCTTCCAGTCGCAAGTGCCCGGCCCGCTCGCCGCAGATCGGGTCGTTGGCGCCGGGCCGGTGCCCACGACCTACAGCCACAAGCTGATGGACCAAGAGCCGATCCAAACGACGGGGGCAGGGTCCGCATCGTCGACTCCTCCAATTTCCCGGCGGCCAAGGAGATCGCCGCCGCGCTGGTCGAGGTCGAGCCCGGTGGGATGCGCGAGCTGCACTGGCACCCGAACTCGGACGAGTTGCAATACCACATCGCAGGCGAGTCGCGGATGACGGTGTACGCCTCCAGTTCGACCGCGGCCACATTCGACTACCAGCCGGGTGACGTCGCCTACGTGCCGAAGAGCATGCCCCACTACATCGAGAACACGGGCAGTACGACGCTGCGGTACCTTGAGCTGTGGCAGTCCGACCACTTCGCCGACGTCTCGCTCAGGCAGTGGTTGGCGTTCACGCCGTACGAGCTCGTGCGGGCGCACCTGAACATCGACAAGTCGGTCCTGGAAAATATCCCGACGCGCAAGACGCCGGTGGTGCCGGCCTGAGCCGGCCCGTCATCTCCGATCGAGCCCCGTATGAGTTGATTTGGGTTTGCTGTTCACAGTTCATCGTCCAACAAGGAGATTCCATGTCCAACTTCCAGCGACGAGAATTTCTGACAGGCGCGGCGGCGATCGCCGCGGCCTCGGCCGTTACCATGGTCGGGACCAGGCGGGCTGATGCCGGCGACCCGAGCTTCATGAACAATGTTCCTGACCCGCTCCTGTCGGGCAAGGATCTGCCGACGTTCAAATTCGAGCTGGAGAAGTCAGAAGCGAAGGTGATCGGCAAGAGTACTGCGAGGGAAGCCACCGTCGAGCAATTGCCGATCTCCAAGGGGATCGCCGGGGTGTCGATGAAGCTCGAGCCCGGTGCCATGCGGGAGCTGCACTGGCACGCCACCGCGGCCGAGTGGGCGTTCGTGGACAAGGGGCGCGTCCGGACGACGGTTCTCGCCCCGGGGGGGGCCGCGGAGACGAACGACTTCGAGCCGGGGGACATCTGGTACTTCCCCCGCGGGCACGGTCACATGCTCGAGTGCCTCGGCGACGAGCCGTGCCACTTCGTACTGATCTTCGACAACGGCTACTTCTCGGAGTTCGGCACGTTCAGCATCAGCGACTGGATCGGCCACACACCCAAGTCGCTCCTGGCGAAGAACTTCGGCGTCCCCGAATCGACCTTCGACGGGTTCCCAAAGAAGGAAGTGTACTTCGCCCGGGGGGCGCTGCCGCCCGAGCCGGCGGCTGTCCCGCTCGCGGGGCGGCATCTGCCGCGGCAGACGCACAAGTATCGGCTCCTCGCCGATGAGCCTCTCGTCAACAACAAGGGGGGTCGGCTGTGGCTGATCGACTCCAACAAGTTCCCGATCTCCAAGACCGTCACGGGCGCGATCCTCGACCTCGACCCCGGGGCGCTGCGGGAGTTGCACTGGCACCCGACGGCCGACGAGTGGCAGTATGTTTTCGAGGGGAAGGTCAGCGTGACGATGTTCGGCTCGGGCGGTCGTTACCGGACCGAGACCCTGGAGAAGGGCGACGTCGGCTACATCCCGCAAGGGTACGGGCACTCGCTCGAGAACGTCGGCGACAAGCCGTGCCGGGTCCTCATCGGGTTCAACTCCGGGGTCTACGGGGAGATCGACTTGTCCGAATGGATGGCCGGGAACCCGCTCGACGTGCTGGCCACCAACTTCGGCAAGCCGGCCTCCCTGTTCGAGAAGTTCCCCCGCAAGGACGTGTTCATCACGGACAAGGACGGACCCGAGGAGTCCGCGCCGAAACGGCCTTGAGACGCAACGACGAGCGAGGGCCAGGGCGGCCAACCCCGCCGCCCCACCCTCGACTCATGGTTCCTCCCGCAGGGATGCGAAGCCAACGCCAGAACTGTGCCGGCGCTCACTCATCGGCGCCTTCTCATCCTTCGGGGGTGGCATCGGCGGGGCCGACACCGGCGTGAGGCCGGGTTCCAGCCTTGTGCCGTCGGGCGGTCGCGGCACACCCTGGGGCGGCAGCGCGGTCGTTTCGCAGCCGGTCAAGCGGATCTGCCAGCCGCCCCCCAGGGCCCTGTAGGCCTGGATCAGTCCCAGCCCGATTTCTCCGCGCGCCTGCGCGAGCGTGTCCAGCAACAGCACCAGGTTCTGCTCGATCTGGGTGACCCGGGTGAAATCGACCGTCCCCTCCCTGTACTGGGCCACGACATGCCTGACGGCCTTCTCGGCGTCCTCCACGCTTGCGGTCTGGAACTTCGCGCGCTCCTGGGCCTGCAGGAAGGTCACCAGGCCGTTCTCCACTTCCTGAGCGGCGGTGAGGACCGTGCTCTGGTAATCCGCCACTAGCTCCTGAAACCGTGCGTCCTGGAGCCGAACGTTGTTCACGATCCGCCCAGTTGAGGATGTTCCACTGGAACGTAGGACCGATGTTGTCCTCCAGAGCCATGGGCGTGACGGGGCCCCCTAGTGCTGGGCTGGTGAAAACTCTCAATTTTCCATGAAAACTGGGCTTGTTGAATCGGAGAAATCTGTTGCGCTATTGCCTCATACGGAAGGATCCTCTTTTCACGGATGGAGCCGCACATGGCCAGGCGCTCGGAGCAAAGCCCGAAGGATGGCAGATCGTATCGCAGTCCCTGGCGGGTACTCGCATCGGCGTTCGAGAAGAGCCGAGATCTCTGGAAAGCAAAGTACAAGTCGCTACAGGAGCGGATCAAGGCTTTCCGCACCGAGGTGCGGGACCTGCGTCGCTCGCGCGATCGA
>JAFAHT010000163.1 GCA_019237095.1 Planctomycetaceae bacterium | reverse complement strand
TGTTTTCCAGCGGGGCCGATTCCTTTTCCCCCGCCAACCGCTGACATCCCCATTACCAAAGAGCCAACCCAAGTGTATCAAGGGCCGGCCCTTATTCAAGGATCGTTCACAAAGATCATCACCCGTTTAACTACGCCGCTTCGGCGGTTTAACGGAACGGGCTGAAGCCCTCCGGGAGAAACCCGCCTGACCACGGGCTGAAGCCGCGTGGCTTGCAGCGGGTTCAAACGGTCACGGGTACACCGTACACAATTATCGGCGGAGATGTCGCGCCCCACCTACCAGTCGAGCATCTTGGAGATCCGGGAAACCACCTACCATTCAAGCAACTGATCCGGGACCCGTTCCAGGTCAGGAGCCGTCCAGTTCGCGCCGGCAGCCATGAGCCGGTCGGCCGTGAACGAGGTCGTCAGCCCCAGGCAGCGGGCGCCGGCAGCCTTGGCGGCTGCAACGCCCGAGACGGCGTCCTCGATCACCAGGCAGGAGGCCGGCTCAAGTCCAAGGCGGCGGGCAGCTTCGAGAAAGATATCGGGGGCCGGCTTCTTGCGGACGATGTCCTCACCGACCACCACCGCGTCGAAGGTTCCGGATGGGAGCCCGAGCTGACGGAGGTTGCCCTCGACCTTCATCCGATCAGCGCTCGAGGCCACTGCTAACCTCATGCCCAGGGAACGGCACCGACCGATGAAGTCGGCGACCCCGGGAAGAGGTTCGAGCCGGCCCTGGATCAGCTCGAGATAGATTTCATAGGTGCGGACCTTATCGCGAGGCAAGTCCAGGACCACACCCCGTGCCTCGGCGACCCCGCCCAGGAATCGATCCTCGCCCATGCCGATGAACGGGCGGAAGTCTTCGGGCCGGACGGCGACCCCTTTCTCCGCGAACATCCGCACGGCCGCCTCGGCAATGAATGGCTCGGACTCGACGAGTACGCCATCCATGTCGAAGATGACTCCGGCAATCCTCCGGGTTTCGCGGCCCGACGTCGAGCGATCCGGATTGTTCACAACTACCTCCCTTGACCGGGTGACGCCCAAAACTGCTTGCCACCCAATCTATCATCCCTGCGATTCTGATCGACGAACGCGGCCACCACGGCCTTCATCTCGCGATCGAGGCGCCGGGAGAGCTCGACGTCGAGAATCGTACTATGGTCCCGGCCCGGAATGATCTCGACCACGGCGTCGCTCTTCAATTGGGCCAGTGAGTCCTTCAGAAGCTGGGCGGCTCCCTCGAGATAGAAAGTGTCCATGCCACCAGTGATGACGTGGATCTTGCCGCCCAGCTTCGGGCCAAGAGTGGGCCAGTTCCGTTCCAGGATCAGGCGGATGTCGTAGGCTTCCCACGCCTTGGCGACCTCGGGATCGATAGCGCCGGTGGCCCGGTCCCAGAGCTTGCGGGGCTGGCCATCCCGACCGACCGGGCTGAAGACCGCCTCGAACGAGCCGAGCTGGCCTCCCGGACCCATGGCTTCTTCCATCTTCGAGAAGCGGTCGTAGAAGATGATGGGGAGAATGCCCATGCGGGCGATCGGCCGGCTCTTCCCCTGACGATCGCGAAACATGTTCTCGCCGGGTGCATAGATGTTGATCCGCTGGAAATCACGGAAATCGACCGGGTCGGGGCTGGTGGACCAGGCGCCGCCGAAGAAGCCGGGGTACGTCACCTGCAGCCAGAGGCTGCTCCAGCCGCCCGAGGAATGACCGCTCAGCAGCCGGGCGCGAGGGTCTGCCACCAGGGGAAAGGTCTTCTCCAGGTAGGGAATGAATTCCTCGATGAGGGCCCGGCCCCGCGGCCCGTTGGTGGCACTGTCCGCAAAGACATGGTGGCCCGTGCCGCAATCGGGGTCCAGCACCACGCGCATCATGTCCTTGCCATAATTCATCCGCGAGTTCGCCACGAACATCCCCGCCATGTGATGATCGCCGCCGAAGCCGGGGATGATGTAAACCGTGGGAAGTTTCCCGACCGGCCTCTCTTCGGGCATGATCACCGCCGCGCGATGCTTGATCGGCCGATGATAAAATGCCGAGAGCAGCGGGCTCTCCAGCTCGGCGAGCTTGATCCGCTCGGTCTCCTGGAACTTCCGCGGGGGGACGAGCTTGTCAACTTCGAGGCGGATTGTGCTCGTTTCCTTCGGTTCGATCCTGGCGTGGACGACCGGTCCATAGGCGTTGCCCTCGCCTGTGCCAATGCTGTGGGTATCCGGGTTGAGACGTACGACTGCCTGAACCGCGTATTCTCCTGGCTCGAGCGAATCGAGCGGGCCAGGAAAGCCGCTCGCCGCGGAGTCGATCCGTACTGCCTGCGTGGGCTTCCAGCCCTTGACATCCCGGGCAAAGAACGGCTGCGGATGGAACCAGTCGGGCCCAAACCGGGGCTCGAGCCGCGAGTTGCCCCGCCCCAACAACACGTAGACCCTGGCCGCGATCGGCTGAACCCCCCCCAGATTCGACGGGTATGCGACCTCGAAGGCCAGCGCCCGCGAGGACAGAGATTTCCTGGCCGCGACACCCTTCTTGGGAGCCGGCGTCGTCTGGGTCGGGGTCTGAGCGGAGACGAGCTCGTACCTTGAACCCAAGGCAGCGAGCCAGAGCAGAACGACGCCCCAGCCAGATTGACGAGCGGTGACACGGAATCGTCCGGAACCGGCGAGGGCAGACAAGGCTTGCGACATGGAGGCATCTCGATCAAGAAGAATGAGACGGCGGAAAAGAAGACGGGTCTCCGCGAAATTGGTTTCCACAGGTCTTGCCCGAGCTTCACACAGCAAGTAGCTCGGGAACGGGCAACATCGGGTAGTCCCTGAGCAGGACCTCCGGCGAAAGTTGGGGAACCGGTGTGAAATGACGCGACGCCAGCCGCGCCGAGCCCATCACACATTCTTTTTCAAGAACATAATACTTATTGTACTGATCGATCACCTGGTTGGTCGGCCCGAGGTTGAGCGATTCCAGGAACTGCCGCCACCTCACATTGAACCGCTGAACGCTGGCGACCAGATCGCGTGCCACGGTGCGCTTTTGCCGCGCAGGGGCAACCCGCCCGGCCCAGACTGGTGGCTCGGATTGCGCATGCTGCCAGAGCGAGTCGAGCGGCCCGGCGAAGACCTCGCTCCAGTCTCCCGGCCCGGTCGCCACGCGCGACCACTGGCGGAGCCGTAGCCGGACCATCTCCAAGGACTCTTCTCGCTCCTGAAGGCAGCGGGCATGGATCCACTTCAAAGAGTACTCCAGGTCCTGGCCACGGCGCGCAAATGCGGGCACATCAAAGAGCCCCATCAGCTCCTTGACCTTGGAATCCACGCTCATCGCCGGCACCGAGTCTTCGACGTCATCCACGCTCATTGCGTCTTGGTTCCAGGAACGATCAGAGGATTTCAGATGTCAGACGGCCAGATTCCAGGATGAGGCGGGTCAACGACAAAATGGCAAATGGCAGATGGCAGATGGCGAAGCAAATTCCGCATTCCACATTCCGATCATTTCCCCTGCTCGGGAGGTTGGGGAAGTGTGGCCAGGCTGTTGAGGCTGCGACGGTAGTGCCAGAGCTGGCGTTGGGTGCCTCGAGCCTTGGTTCGAGCGGCCCAGGCCTGGGAAACCTCGCGCAGGACTGTTTCAGGATCCTTGCCGTCGAGTGCCGCCACTCGCGCTCGGGCGAGATCTTCCAGGTAGCCCGCGGCCTCGGGGATGCGCAGGCCTGGCACGACGCGCCCGGCCATCAGGGTCCGGCTGACGGCGTCGGACCATTGCCGCGAATCGACGTCAGGTGCGGAGGTCGGGTCCGGCAGTCCATGACCCATCTGGGAGCTTCGTACCGGCAGCATGGGAAAGGTCGCTTCGGCACGGAGGCGGTTGGCATTCTCGGGACTGGCCAGATATCGGGCGAGGTCCAGCGCGGCGTCGAGTTGCAGACCGGAATGGCCGCGCTTGACTCCGACGAGCCAGCCGCCGCCCATGGGCAAATAGCTGGGTGCATTGGGTGACGAGGAAGTCTCCCATTGCTGGCGCAGCGGCTCGAACACGCGTTCCGATCCCGGCAGCGGCGCCACGCCGACCGCGTGTCCGCCCGACCAGGCCAGGGCTCGCTCAGCCCGGTCGATCAGCAGGGCGGCTTTACCCGCGCGAAAGGCCTCGCGAGCGCCCGGGCCGTCAAACCTGTCGATTCCGGGAGGACCGTGACGCTTCCAGGCAGTGACGCTACGAAGAGCCTCGACGAACGGGGGAGAATCGATCCGCGGCGTCATCGAATCGGCATCGAAGAGGAAGGAATACTGGTCGCGATGCTGGGCCAAGCTGGTTGCGCGGGCCAGATAGGTCGTATTGCCGAGGCCCTCGGAGTCCTGACCCAATACCGCCGCGATGCCGTGATCGGGTGCGCCGTCGCCACTCCAGTCCCTTCCCTGAAAAAACCCGGCCAGAGCGTCGAGCTGGGCCCATGTGGAGGGGGATTGCAGCGTGATCCCTGCCTCGCGTGCCGCGTCGATGTTCGCTTGACGGGAAAACGCGTCCCGTCGGTAAACCAGGACCAAGGCCGATGCTCCCATTGGCAATGCCATCCGGTCCGCGCCGTACTTGGTCACCTGCTCGCGAAACACCGGCGCAATGTCCGAGTACTGAAAGGCCTCGGCCGGCGACTCCTCCGTGCTCTCGGTTCGCCCGGCCTTTGCGGACTCGTCTTCCTGTGGCCGGGTGGGCAAGACAACCTGATTGGGAATGAGCTCCAGCACCTCCGCATCCACAAGGTTGCCAAGCTCCTGGCCCGGGAAGATCAGGAGATCGAGATCGGAGAGGTTGTCGAGCGAGCGGACTGGCTCGTCCTTGATCGTGATGTCCCCCCCGCGCGAGGCAACCCATTCGCCCCGCTCGGCCGACAGCCCCGTCAGGATGGCGGAATCACCCAGGGCCCCGACCGCGAGTTTGACCCCCGGGAACGAGGGCTTGACGGGACCGGAAGACAGAGATCGATCCTCACCCCAACAACCAGAGAGCCCGCACAAGCTCACAATCCAGCAGCTCCAGGCCAGATAGCCTGGCCAGCAGCGCATCCTCCCGACCGATCCCCTCATTCCAGTCTCCCAACCTGCCAGCCATGGAAAGCTTCACCCCTGGGAGGGCGAGGCTGACTTGCCCTCGCCCCGGATGATTCGGGGCAGCTTCATCGTAATGGACCACGGCGAGGCCGGTCAAATCGGCAGCCGTCTGGACTGACAGGACGGCCTCTCCTTGTTCTCGAGGCTCCAATCAACGAGGCAGGGCGAGGCATCGCGTGAAGCTGCCTCGCCCTGGATGTCGAAACGGAAAACCAAAGGAATCCGATCGGTCAGCCCGTGCGCGGTTACCGATCGATTCCCAGCCGGTAAAGAAGTTCCTCGAACTGATCGCGGTGCTCGTCGTCGGTCGAGTGCAGATGCTCGGCCTCCGAAATGAACTTGAGGGTGTCGTCACGCCGCAGACCATACTGAAGCAGGACCTCTTCGAACGGCTCGAGGTCGTGAGCGTAAACGAACAGGAGTTTATGCTCGTCGAACTGCACTTCCATCGGCCCGTTGGGGTTCAGCGCGGCCAGACCGGCGCAGCCGTCGTTGAGCAGGAGTGATTCGTAGTCGAAGAGCGTGCTCTTGAGGATGACCGTGTCGATGTGCTCACGATACATGTCCGCGTGCGAGCCTGGCTCAGATTCGTGGCTCGACTCCATCACGACATCAACATCGTCACCCAGGGGATCGAGCAGATCCATGAAAACGTCGAAGAGTCGCTCGGCAGAGATCGATGCGGCCAGCACGGGCATCTTGTTGCCGGACTCGGGGTCGCAATAGACGTCACGCCGGTATCCTTCACGAGGGATCACTTCGAGGCCGACCGAAGGGCGAACGGCATCCGTCAGCAAGAAATCCCCGTAACGTCCGACCCGGAGGTGGGCATCAAGCTGTTCCTGGCTCAAATCGTCAAAAGCCGTGCGAGGCATACGGGTTGGATTGTTGCGAAGAACACGCTCAAGGAAGCGTTGAATGAAACTCATGGAAAGGGCTCCCCTCCTAAACCGCATCGTACTAAAGGGAATGTTTCGATGAATGTCCTCGGCCACCGCGCCAAGCGGTCTCGGGGCTCATCCCCCGAGCTTTACCATCCCAGGCCTCCGCTTGACACCGCGCCCAAAGGGAGCCGAAACCCACCCCGGGGACGGTCGCCTTTCCGTTGGCAACGCTTCACTACCGTTTTTGAAAATATACCATGCGTGGCACCCATATCTCGCCTATGTTGCCGGTCTTGCTGAAGTGAACTCGAGGATAAGATCGTTGTCCGCAGGTAATGCGTCACAACCCCCTTGATTAGCATCCCATCCCGCTTTCGTTTTCCAGTCAGAGGCCCCATGAGCAACTCAGATGCCACTCGTGCGCTCTTTGTGGAAGGAATCGTTGTCCGACCCGTCCCAGCAAAAACTTGAGTCAAGTTTTGGAAAATATGAACTCTGGCCGAGAGAAGTCAACCCTACAGCTTCAGAGGCTCCATTTTGTAAAGGTTGACCAGGTGACAACAAGCCCTCCGATCGAAAAAACAACGCGCGTGGATTCAGTGAAGCAACTGCGGGCGGGCCAAGGATGCGGACAGCAATGGGTTCTTGCACTTTCACCTGCCTGGGCCATCGCGCGTCCATACGCGCAGAATCGACCGCAACAACGCGTTTCCCAACTCCGGGAATCTTACTTCTGGCACTCATTGTAGGGCAGTCGCCCTCGTGGGACGAGCATGCTATACTGGGTCGATCTACTCCCTGGACCGGACTGGGGCGATCTTCCCGGGCAGGCGGGGTTCGCTGGCGAAACCCGACCCTTCATGCGGGATCCAGGATCGGGCAACGCAACGCGACTGGCCACTTCGTGGAACTTGCAAAATATCTGGCACTCGGAAAGGTGGTTGCTCATGGCGCTGGAGCAGGTGGACGCGTATCTCGAGAAGCATCGGGACCACTTCGAAGCGCAGCTCAAAGATCTGATCCGGATTCCCAGCGTCAGCGCCCAACCGGATCACGATCCCGATACCCAGCGGGCGGCAACCTTCGTCCGCGATGATCTGGCCGCAATCGGGCTAAAAGCCGAGCTGATCTCCACCCAGCGCCATCCTCTTGTTTATGCGGAATGGCTCGGAGCCCCGGGTCAACCCACCCTGCTCGTTTATGGCCACTACGACGTCCAGCCTCCCGAGCCGCTTGAGCCATGGCTCTCTCCGCCGTTCGAGCCGACAATCCGCGACGGCAACCTCTATGCCCGAGGGGCCACGGACGACAAGGGCCAGATGTTCACTCACCTGAAGGCGGCACAGGCCTGGCTCAAGGCGACCGGGTCTCTTCCGGTGAATGTCAAGTTCTTGATCGAGGGTGAGGAAGAGATCGGCGGCGTCAATCTCGAGGCCTACGTCGCCGAGCACCGCGACCGCCTCGCCTGCGACTATGCGGTCATCTCCGACACCAGCCAGTTTGCCCCGGGCATGCCGGCCATTACTTACGGCCTGAAGGGACTGGCTTACTTCGAGATCCACGTCCAGGGAGCAAACCGCGACCTTCACTCCGGCACCTACGGCGGCGCCGTCGCCAACCCGCTCAACGCGCTGGCGACCATCCTGGCCAGTTTGAAAGGGGCGGATGGAAAGATCCGGATCGAGGGATTCTATGACGCCGTCAAACCGCTGGAAGACTGGGAACGCGCCGAATTCGCCCGGATGCCTTTCTCGGAGGCCGAATTCCAGGCTGATCTGGCCGTGCCGTCCTTGGTGGGAGAGGAGGGCTACACCACGCTCGAGCGGAAGTGGGCTCGACCCACCTGCGACGTCCACGGACTCTTCGGCGGCTACTCCGGGCCCGGGCCCAAGACTGTCCTGCCCTGCAAGGCAGGGGCGAAGCTCAGTTTTCGGCTCGTTCCCGACCAGGACCCCAAGACCGTCGGTGAGCTCTTTCGTGCGCATGTCCGCAAGTTCACTCCACCAGGAGTCTCCGTCGAGGTGATCACTCAACAGGGTGCACCGGCCGTGCTGGTCAGCGTCGATAGTCCCGGCTTCCGGGCCGCGGTCCGGGCCATCGAGGCGGGCTTCGGCACCAAGCCGGTTTTCATCCGCGAGGGAGGGTCCATTCCGGTTGTGGGGCTGCTCAAGCAGCACCTGAAAGTGGACACGCTCTTGCTTGGCTGGGGCCAGAACGACGACAACATGCACGGCCCCAACGAGAAATTCTCACTGGCCGATTTTCACCGGGGCATCAAGGCCGGCGCTCATTTGCTAGAGGAGCTGGCCAACGAGCCGGCCTAGCGACCCGTTCAGAAACTCAAGGCAGACCCATGCTCGATCTCAAATACGTCATCGCCAATACCGAAACGGTGCGGCAGAACTGCCGCAACCGGAATGTCCCCGACGACGTGCTGGAGGATATTGATCGGGTGGTCGCGCTCGAGGCCGAGCGCAAGGGGTTGCTGTCGGTCGTGGAGGAGATCCGCCGCCGCCAGAACGAGGTGGCCCAGGCCACTGGCCGTGAGAAAGATCCCGCAAAGCGGGCCGCGCTGATCGAGGAAGGCAAACGCCTCAAGGCCGAGGTCAGCGATCAGGAAGATCAACTCCGGGTCATGGATGACGAGATCAAACAACGCCTGAAGCGAGTTCCCAACCTGACCCATCCCGACGCTCCCGTCGGGGTCACCGAGGATGACAGCCGCGAGCTCCGCAGGGTTGGAACGCCGCGGACTTTCGAGTTCCCGGTCAAGGACCATGTCGAGCTCGGCAAATCCCTCGACCTGATCGACTTCGAAACCGGCGGCAAGGTCGCGGGCACCGGCTTCTATTTTCTCAAGAACGATGCCGTGCTCCTGGAGCTGGCACTTCAGCAGTTCGCCGTCAGAACCCTGGTCGCTGCCGGGTTCACGCCCATTATCACTCCCGATCTTGCTCGTAACAGTATTCTGGAAGGCATCGGGTTTATCCCCCGAGGGGTCGAGACGCAGGTTTACTCGATCGAGGAGAGCGACCTCAGCCTGGTGGGCACCGCCGAGATCACGCTGGGCGGCATGCTCGCCGACGAGCTGCTCGAGGAAAGCCAGTTGCCCATCCGGTATGTCGGGTTGTCGCACTGCTTCCGCACCGAGGCGGGCGCCGCGGGCCGGGCCAGCCGCGGGTTGTACCGGGTGCACCAGTTCACCAAGGTCGAGATGTTCGCGTTCACCACCCCGGAGACCTCCGGCGCGATCCACGCCGAGCTGCTGGCGATCGAGGAGCAAATCTTCCAGGCGCTGGGCGTTCCCTACCGCGTGCTCGATATCTGCACCGGTGATCTCGGCGGGCCCGCCTACCGCAAGTTCGACCTCGAAGCCTGGATGCCCGGTCGCGGCGCGGCCGGCGAGTACGGCGAGGTGACCAGTACCTCCGACTGCACCGATTACCAGTCCCGACGTCTGAACATCCGCTACCGACACGGCGGTCAGAAGGGAACACGGTTTGTCCATACGCTGAACGGCACGGCCGTCGCGCTCTCGCGGGCATTGATCGTGATCCTCGAGAATTACCAGCGAGCCGATGGCCGCATCGACGTTCCCGAAGTGCTCAGGCCCTACCTCGGCAAAGATGTGCTTGGAAATCCCTGAATCCCCACGTTTCATCACTCGAACCGGAAGTGCCCGCGACAGCATCGGCCGCGTCTACCCCGAGGACGGCGTACCCCGGCGCCGTCTCGGTCCGATAGAGACAACGGCCTTCCCCGCAACCGAGTCGGACGGCCCATGGAGCGATCTCCCGATGACGACTGTGAAAGGGAGGTAGGCTGGTGCGAAACCCGCTCCTGGTGCCCGACCTGCGCGAACTGATCCAGAGCGGAGAAGTCGCCGCCCTGCGCGAATTCATCGAGGACCAGCACCCGGGGCGGACCGCCGAGCTGATCGAGGATCTGGAGGCCGAGGACGGCGACTCCCTGTTCCGGATCCTGCTGCCGCGAGACCGCGCCGAGGTCTTGAGCTACCTCGACACCGAGAGCCAGAACCGGATCGTCGAGGCCATGCCTCCCCAGGAGGCGGCCGAATTGCTGCACCACATGTCGCACGACGAACGGGCTGACCTGGTCAACCGCCTCGACGAGGAGTTCGTCGATGTCGTGCTCCCCCACCTCGCCCAGGCCGAACGCGAGGACATTCGCCGGCTGGCGAGCTATGAGCCCGGAACCGCCGGCGCGGTCATGACGACCGACTACGTCACCCTGCCGGCGCACATCACCGTGCGTGAGGCCCTTGACCGCCTGCGCCACGAGGCGCCCGATCGCGAGACCATCTATTACTGCTACGTCGTGGACCATAATCGACGGTTGATCGGCTTCGTCTCGCTCAAGAACCTGATCCTCTCGCGCCGGTCCGCCTTGATCGAAGACATCATGCAGCGCGATGTCATCTTCGGCCGCCTGGACGAGGACCAGGAAACCGTCGCCCGCCAGATCGACAAGTACGACTTGCTGGCTTTGCCGATCATCGATTCCACTGGCCGGCTCGTCGGCATCATCACCCACGACGATGCCATGGACATCCTGCGCCAGGAGCAGACCGAAGACATCCTCAAATTTGGCGGCGTCTCACCCGACCCCGAGGCCGATACCGCTCCCTACTGGCAAAGCACCGTAATCGACGTCGTCAGGCGCAGGATCAAGTGGCTCTTGATGCTGTTCGTCGCCGAGAACCTGACCTATCCCGTGCTCCATTATTACGACTGGATGACCGACAACAGCCACTTCCCCGCACTTGTGTTCTTTCTCCCGCTGTTACTCGGCACGGGGGGCAACGCCGGCAGCCAGACGGTGGGCACCATCATCCGCGGGATGGCTCTGGGCGAAATCAAGGGACGCGACGCCTGGAAAGTCTTGCTGCGGGAATGGCTGATCGGGCTCTTCCTGGGTCTGATGCTCGGTACGGTCGGACTGCTCTATGCCCGCTACTGGCGCGGCCAGCCCTGGGGAATTTCTTCGGTTGTCGGCCTCACGCTCCTGGGCATCTGCATGTGGGCCAATACCATCGGTGCCCTGGTCCCCCTGCTGGCCCGCAAAGCGGGCATCGATCCGGCCATCATCTCCGCCCCGTTCATCAGCACTCTGGTTGACGCCACGGGACTGGTCATCTACTTCACAACCGCCATCCTGCTGCTGATCAAAATGTCACACTGAAGCGGACCTTATCGTTTCTTCTTCTATTCGGGCGATGGGAACGAACGGCCGCACGTCCACGTCGAGCGCGACGATTCTGAGGCGAAGTTCTGCTCGACCCGGTCCGCCTCGAGGGCAGCCGTGGATTTGCAGGCAAGGAGTTGAACCGCATCCAGGAAATCATTCACGATCATCAGGCGACTTTACTGGGGAGCTGGCATGAGTTCTTCGGCAATTGAGATCCAGGTTCCTGCCGCTCGCAATGTCATCATGTCGGACGAGGCTCTCACGCTCGAGCTTGCCGATGGCCGGACGCTCTCCGTTCCCTTGACCTGGTACCCCCGGCTGTGGAACGGGACAGGTCGGGAGCGAAACCACTGGCGTCTGGTCGGTGGAGGCAAAGGCATCCACTGGCCGGATCTCGATCAAGACACATCCTTCGCTTTCTTGGGCTCATCCGCTCCGGCCATGCCGCGACCGGGCAAGCAACCTACAGCCAATGCGACCACGATGATTCGGAGGATCTGCCGCCTGCTCTTGCGGATGAATTCTCGGGCCATCACAGCCTCCGTCAGTTCATGAATTTGCGCGAGGATCGCTCTGCGGTCGATTCCGGCCATTGCCGATTATTGTCGATAAGGCCGGCCGCTTATCAGTGCCGACATTGATCACCCCTGTAAAGGGCCGGGAAGGCTAGCCCCCCCAAGCTATCTTCCCGGTCCACCCAGGAGAATGGTGCGTCGTCAGAACGGACTCCATTCTCAGGGGTTCACTGCAAGGAGCAATGAACGACCCATCCATCGTCGGTTCAGAACATACCATGCATCCAGATGCCGTGACCATTGGCGGGCATGGGGGGTCCGCCGTCCTTGACGATGGCCGCCTCGTCGGCGGCAATCTTGTCCTGAAGGGTCGGGTCGGTCGTGGTATACGCGTTCTTCAGATTCTGGAGGTCGGTCTCGATCGTGCTGATCTGGCTGGACGAGATGCCGGCTGCCGTGAGGGTGGCCGTCAGGTTGGTCGTGGGATTGCTGCTGGGTGTTCCGATCGGCGGCCCACTGGGGAGCAAAGCCTTTATCTGGCTTGGCGTCAGCGAGGAGAATGCCTGCCAGATGACGGCTTGATCAGCCTTGACCGCCGCTGTCAGGCTCGCCGGAATCTCGGCCTGAAGCGCTTTCTGATCGGTCTGAAGGGTCTGGAAATCCGTTTGAAGCTGGGCGCTCGGCGCCTTGAAAGTCTTGCCGGCAACACTACTGGGGTCAACGCCACCGAGAGCGCCGGGGAACGCGAAGGTGTGACCCGCCCAGTGTGCGCCTTTCGCGTCCAACGTGTATACGTGGGCAGCGGCATCGGCTCCTTTACCCGCGGCTCCATCCCATCCTGCGAATCCTTGTGGCGGTGTCCATGCGGCGTTCAAGAGTTGCCGCCCTTCCAGCATCTCGCACGCCGGAGCACGCCGGACCTTCGGTCGCGCAGCCTCTGCACCCGAGGCGTCGATTCGGTCGAAGGCCTTCCTCAATGTCTGCACAGGTTTCATCGGATCGACTCCATTCTTCCGAGGATCGCCGTCCACCCACGCGGGTTGATGGGCATCCCTTCCCCATCAGCGTAATCGGCGAGTCAAAGCGCACCCAAAAAACGCCAGAAACCCTGCAATCATAAGAGGTTGGGAGTTTCACAAGCGACGTGCATTAGACTCCGTATCAAACTTGTCGACCGTACGAACTCGCGGCTTGAATCAAAATGGTGAAACAGGTCCGCCCTGGAGGAAAAAAGAGAGGGGTCGTTCTGCGCCTGGACCGTTTGGGACGTGCGACTCGTCTCCTCGGTTGCGATAATCTTTGGCTCTGGATGTCGATCCTGGTCAAGGCCAGCCTTCGCGCGACGGGGCGGGAAAAGGGGAGCGGGAAAAACGGTTACTTGGCCTTCTTCCTGGGATTCGCGCCGATCATTTCGTCGAGCACGGCACGAACTTCTTTGGCCTGGCCAGCGTCGAGCGGGTGAGATTTCAGTAGGTGCAGCACCAGCAACCCGGGCTCTCCCTGATACAGCTTGTCAACCAGGTTCGAAAGCCGCCGCTGGCGGACTTCCTGCGAGGAGATCGCGGGACGATAGACAAAAGCCAGATCGCTCCGATCGCTGGTGACCAGTCCCTTGGATTCCAGCCGGTCGAGCAATGTTGCCACCGTGGCATAGGACCATTGACGACCCGCAGCCCGAAGCGTTTCCAGGGCCTGGCGGACCGTGGCCTGACCTCTGTCCCAAAGCACCTTCAAGACATCGAGTTCGGAATCGGGAATCGTCGGAGGACGTTTGGCCATCGGAAGTCATCTCGACAAGAGGGGTCCGACATGCCCCAACCTCGCTCCCGGACAGAATCTGCGGCCGATTGCCAGGTCGGGGTCGGAACTGACCATTACCGGCATGAATGTGCATCCTAAGACAATTGTCTCACAGCGTCAATCCCCCACCGCAGAGCCGGGCAGGAAGGCCCAGAAAACGGCATTTTGGCGGGGATCTCGAAGGAGTTGGCGGCAAGCCCGGATATCCGCTGGGCACCTTAAGGCTTTATAATCTAAGAGTCGGAGCGAAATACCCGGTAGATCCCTGATGGTTCGGGGGCCTTCCGGCTACGAAGACGTCAACAGCCTGGGACATTAAAGAAATC